>NZ_JBSFMS010000029.1:0-63850 GCF_053599675.1 Streptomyces sp. NPDC000880
TGACCGGCGAGTCCGCGTGGTTCGCGCTGCTGGGGCGGGCGGCGGAGTTCGAACTGCCGCATGCGGCGCCGCTGCCGGATCTGATCGAGTCGATCAGTCGCGGGCCTCCGCCAGCAGCTTCTGCACCCGCGACACACCCTCGACCAGGTCCTCGTCGCCCAGGGCGTACGACAGTCGCAGATAGCCCGGCGTACCGAACGCCTCGCCCGGTACGACCGCCACCTCGGCCTCGTCCAGGATCAACGCCGCCAGCTCCACCGAGGTCTGCGGGCGCGTGCCGCGGATCTCCTTGCCGAGCAGCGCCTTCACCGAGGGGTACGCGTAGAACGCGCCCTCGGGCTCCGGGCACAGCACGCCGTCGATCTCGTTGAGCATCCGCACGATTGTCTGGCGGCGGCGGTCGAAGGCGGTGCGCATCTCGGCGACCGCGTCCAGCGAACCGGAGACGGCGGCCAGCGCGGCCACCTGCGCCACGTTCGACACATTGGACGTGGCGTGCGACTGCAGGTTGGTCGCGGCCTTCACCACATCCTTCGGGCCGACGATCCACCCCACACGCCAACCGGTCATCGCATAGGTCTTGGCCACACCGTTGACCACGATGCACTTGCCGCGAAGCTCGGGCACGAGCGCCGGCAGCGAGGTGAAGGTGGCGTCGCCGTACACAAGGTGCTCGTAGATCTCATCCGTCAGGACCCACAGCCCGTGCTCGACGGCCCAGCGTCCGATCGCCTCCGCGTCGGCCCGGTTGTAGACCGCGCCGGTCGGGTTGGACGGGGAGACGAAGAGCACGACCTTCGTACGCTCCGTGCGCGCCGCCTCCAGCTGCTCCACGGAGACCCGGTAGCCGGTGGTCTCGTCGGCCACGACCTCGACCGGGACACCGCCCGCGAGGCGGATCGACTCGGGGTACGTCGTCCAGTACGGCGCCGGGACGATGACCTCGTCGCCCGGGTCGAGGATCGCCGCGAACGCCTCGTAGATCGCCTGCTTGCCGCCGTTGGTGACCAGGATCTGGGCGGCATCGACCTCGTAGCCGGAGTCGCGCAGCGTCTTCGCGGCGATGGCGGCCTTGAGTTCGGGGAGCCCGCCGGCCGGGGTGTAGCGGTGGTACTTCGGGGTGCGGCAGGCCTCGATCGCGGCCTCGACGATGTAGTCGGGCGTCGGGAAGTCCGGCTCACCCGCGCCGAAGCCGATCACCGGGCGCCCGGCGGCCTTGAGAGCCTTCGCCTTGGCGTCGACGGCGAGGGTAGCGGACTCGGAGATCGCGCCGATGCGGGCGGAGACCCGGCGCTCGGTGGGAGGGGTTGCAGCGCTCATACCGCCCATGGTCCCAGACGGCTGACGCACCCGGCACACAGGTTTCGAGTAGCGGACAGGAACCGTCCGGGAGCTATCTGTTCGACGCCGGGCCTGCAACCACGTACACTCACTCGTCGTTGGCCCCTCACCAACCACATCTGCGGATGCGGTAGGTTGGGGAAACCACAAAGGGTCGTAGCTCAATTGGTAGAGCACTGGTCTCCAAAACCAGCGGTTGGGGGTTCAAGTCCCTCCGGCCCTGCTACACACACCTTCGCCAGGATGTGTGCGCATGTATGTACGTACTTCATTGCACAGCCGTGCGGCTCAACCGGGCGCGGCACGGCCACGACCCGGAATCAGGTGAGAGATCGTGACGGACGCCGTGGGCTCCATCGACATGCCTGATGCCGATGACGAGGCGCCGGAGTCGAAGAAGAAGACTCGTAAGGGCGGCAAGCGCGGAAAGAAGGGCCCTCTGGGCCGTCTCGCGCTCTTCTACCGCCAGATCATCGCCGAGCTGCGCAAGGTCGTCTGGCCGACTCGCAGTCAGCTGACGACTTACACGACAGTGGTGATTGTCTTCGTAGTCGTCATGATTGGTCTTGTGACCGTGATTGACTATGGGTTCCAGGAAGCCGTCAAGTACGTCTTCGGATGATCCCGCGGAGGGCGTCGGCAGCGGCGCCCCTTTCGCATGTTCCACCCCATCTGTATCCAGGAAGAAGCAGCCACCGTGTCTGACCCGAACCTGAACGACGCCGTCGAGCCCGTGGAGGGCGAAGAGGCTGCGGCGACGGCCGAGGCGGCCGAGGCTGCGCCGGACACGGTCGACGAAGACGCGCTCGACGACGACGCGCTCGACATCATCGAAGGGGCCGACGAGGTCGACCTCGCCGAGGCCGCCGACGCCGCCGTGGGCGAGCCGGCCGAGGAGGCCGCCATCCACATCGAGGACGAGGCCACCGCCCTCGCCGAGGTGGAAGAGGACGAGACCGCCGCGGCCGACGTCGACGAAGTCGAAGAGGCTGCCGACGCCGAGCCGGCCGAGCCCGAGGCCCCGGCCGACCCGATCGCGGCCCTCCGCGAGGAGCTGCGCGGCCTGCCCGGCGAGTGGTACGTCATCCACACGTACGCCGGATACGAGAAGCGCGTGAAGGCCAACCTTGAGCAGCGCGCCGTCTCGCTGAACGTCGAGGACTTCATCTACCAGGCCGAAGTGCCCGAGGAAGAGATCGTCCAGATCAAGAACGGCGAGCGCAAGAACGTCCGCCAGAACAAGCTTCCCGGGTACGTCCTGGTCCGTATGGACCTGACGAACGAGTCCTGGGGCGTCGTCCGCAACACCCCTGGCGTCACCGGCTTCGTGGGCAACGCCTACGACCCGTACCCGCTGACCCTGGACGAGATCGTCAAGATGCTCGCCCCCGAGGCCGAGGAGAAGGCCGCGCGCGAGGCCGCCGAGGCCGAGGGTAAGCCGGCTCCGTCGCGCAAGGTCGAGGTCCAGGTGCTGGACTTCGAGGTCGGCGACTCGGTCACCGTCACCGACGGCCCGTTCGCGACACTGCAGGCGACGATCAACGAGATCAACGCCGACTCGAAGAAGGTCAAGGGCCTCGTCGAGATCTTCGGCCGCGAGACCCCGGTCGAGCTGAGCTTCGACCAGATCCAGAAGAACTGAAGCCTTCTGGAACATACGCCTCCGACCAGGTCAGACCGGCTCTCTCGGCCGCTCTGACCTGCTCGGTTTTTGGCCGCGCAGCTATACCCGTTATCGTTGTGCGGTATGCCTCCATCCGGATGACCGGCTGGAGTGCTGAAAACTCTCACTAGGACCCGGAGAGAGCAATGCCTCCCAAGAAGAAGAAGGTCACGGGGCTTATCAAGCTCCAGATCCAGGCCGGCGCGGCCAACCCGGCTCCGCCGGTCGGCCCCGCGCTCGGTCAGCACGGCGTCAACATCATGGAGTTCTGCAAGGCCTACAACGCCGCGACCGAGTCGCAGCGTGGCATGGTCGTGCCGGTGGAGATCACGGTCTACGAGGACCGTTCCTTCACCTTCGTCACCAAGACTCCGCCGGCCGCCAAGCTGATCCTCAAGGCCGCGGGTGTGGACAAGGGCTCCGGCGAGCCGCACAAGACCAAGGTTGCCAAGCTCACCGGCGCCCAGGTCCGCGAGATCGCCACGGTCAAGATGCCCGACCTGAACGCCAACGACCTGGACGCCGCGTCGAAGATCATCGCCGGCACCGCCCGTTCGATGGGCATCACGGTCGAGGGCTGATCAGTCCCCGCGAGACCTCAGTGGTAGGACCAAGCGCTGGTCCGCACCACGACTCCATACCTGAAACCACACAGGAGCAGAAGTGAAGCGCAGCAAGACTCTCCGCGCTGCGGACGCCAAGATCGACCGGGAGCGCAACTACGCCCCGCTCGAGGCCGTCCGTCTCGCCAAGGACACCACCGCCACCAAGTTCGACGGCACCGTCGAGGTCGCCATGCGTCTGGGTGTTGACCCGCGCAAGGCCGACCAGATGGTCCGTGGCACCGTGAACCTTCCGCACGGCACCGGTAAGACCGCCCGGGTCCTGGTCTTCGCGACCGGTGACCGTGCCGAGGCCGCGCGTGCCGCGGGCGCCGACATCGTCGGCGCCGACGAGCTCATCGACGAGGTTGCGAAGGGCCGTCTGGACTTCGACGCCGTTGTCGCCACCCCGGACCTCATGGGCAAGGTCGGCCGCCTCGGCCGCGTGCTCGGTCCGCGTGGTCTGATGCCGAACCCGAAGACCGGCACCGTCACCCCCGATGTCACCAAGGCTGTGAACGACATCAAGGGCGGCAAGATCGAGTTCCGCGTCGACAAGCACTCGAACCTGCACTTCATCATCGGCAAGGTCTCCTTCGACGAGACGAAGCTGGTCGAGAACTACGCCGCGGCGCTGGAGGAGATCCTCCGTCTGAAGCCGTCCGCCGCGAAGGGCCGCTACATCAAGAAGGCGACCCTGACGACGACGATGGGCCCCGGCATCCCGCTGGACGCCAACCGCACCCGCAACCTCCTCGTCGAGGAGGACCCGGCCGCCGCCTGAATCTGACGGCAGCCGCGGGTCTCGCGTGCTGAGCCGGCCCCCGCACCTCTTCGGAGATGCGGGGGCCGGTTTTCGTTGTCCCTGTGTCGTAGGCGTGCGTTACGGTTCGAGCGTTCGCAACACAACAAGGGGTGGGGAATGACCATGTCCGCATGGACGCGCGCCGGCGTCTCGGTGACGGCTGTGGCCGTCATAGCAGGCTGTCAGGGTGGCACCGCGGAGAAGAAGGCTGCCGGGACGGCCAGGGAGACCGGGACGCAGTCCCGCGCGGCGGTGACCCAGGTCCTCACGGCGGCGTACAAGAAGACCTCGGCCGCGAAGTCGGCGAAGGTCCGTATGACGATGGCGATGCCGGCCGCCATGGACGGCGGCACCATGGAGATGTCCGGAGTCATGGGGTGGGACCCCACGGTGATGGACATGACCATGAAGGGTTCCATGTTCAAGGCTGACCCGGACGCCCCGGAGCAGATCCGCATGGTGTGGCTGAACAACGCCATGTACATGGACATGGGTGCCAAGGCCGCCGAAAACATGGACGGCAAGCGCTGGATGAAGCTCGACCTGGGGGCCGCCGCCGAGGCGTCGGGGGACAAGGCGCTGCAGAAGCAGATGACCGGCAGCCTGGAGAGCATGAACCAGGACCCGGCCCAGCAACTCGCGCTGCTGCTCGAGTCGCCGAACCTCAAGCACATCGGCGCGGAGAAGATCGACGGGGTCGAGGCCCAGCACTACAAGGGCACGCTGACGCTCGACGAGATGGTGGCGTCGAACAAATCGCTCAAGACGCTCAGCGAGAAGGAGCGGGGGGGCCTCCTCGCCAATATGAAGAAGTCCGGCATCAAGGGGTACGACACCGAGGTCTGGGTCAACCAGGACAACTATCCGGTGAAGATGGACATCGGCATGGACAGCCCCGAGGGCAAGGTGAAGATCGTCGCCAACTACTCGGACTACGGCGCCAAGGCCACCGTGCAGGCGCCGCCGGCCGGGGACACCTTCGACCTCATGGAGATGATGATGAAGCTCGGCGAGGGCATGGAGTCCGCGGGACAGAGCTGACGCCGCCCGATTTGCCTGACCGGGACCCGCTCCCGTACTCTTCCCCAGAAGCCAAAGACCGCTGGTCGTTGCCGTGCTCTCGCAAGAGGGTGCGGTGGCCGAAGGATCCGCTAGCTGCGGACGTCCTGCGCAGGTGACTGTGGATAGTTCCCGGATTCGTTCCGGTCGAGCTACGCCCCGTGCGCCTGCGCCGGGGCGTTTCGTTTTGTTCAGCCCCTTCTGAGCGGTCCTCATCACCCGGAAGGAGGCCGACGCTCTATGGCAAGGCCCGACAAGGCTGCCGCGGTAGCCGAGCTCGCGGACCAGTTCCGCAGCTCGAACGCCGCCGTGCTGACCGAGTACCGGGGTCTCACCGTGGCTCAGCTCAAGGAGCTGCGCCGTTCGCTCGGTGAGAACGCCCAGTACGCCGTGGTGAAGAACACGCTGACCAAGATTGCGGCCAACGAGGCCGGGATCAACGCGCTCGACGACCTGTTCGCGGGTCCGACGGCGGTTGCCTTCGTCACCGGTGACCCGGTGGAGTCGGCGAAGGGTCTTCGTGACTTCGCCAAGGACAACCCCAACCTCATCATCAAGGGCGGTGTCCTTGATGGTAAGGCGCTCACCGCTGATGAGATCAAGAAGCTTGCGGACCTCGAGTCCCGCGAGGTTCTGCTCGCCAAGCTGGCGGGCGCCATGAAGGGCAAGCAGTCCCAGGCTGCCGCGCTCTTCCAGGCGCTTCCCTCGAAGTTCGTCCGCACCGCGGAGGCGCTTCGTGCCAAGAAGGCCGAGCAGGGCGGTGCCGAGTAATTCGGCTCGCGCATTGACCGTCGCCGCGTAGTGCGGCCGGTCGCAGCGGGCCGTTGTACGCCCGCCGACACAGACAACCGGCACCAGCCGAATTAGTGGAAGGACCGCCATCATGGCGAAGCTCAGCCAGGACGACCTGCTTGCGCAGTTCGAGGAGATGACCCTCATCGAGCTCTCCGAGTTCGTGAAGGCCTTCGAGGAGAAGTTCGACGTCACCGCCGCGGCCCCCGTTGCCGCTGCAGCCCCCGGCGCCCCCGGTGCCCCGGCCGAGGCCGAGGCCGAGCAGGACGAGTTCGACGTCATCCTCACCGGCGCCGGCGACAAGAAGATCCAGGTCATCAAGGTCGTGCGCGAGCTGACCTCCCTGGGTCTGAAGGAGGCCAAGGACCTCGTCGACGGCGCTCCGAAGCCGGTCCTCGAGAAGGTCGCCAAGGAGGCCGCTGAGAAGGCCGCCGAGTCCCTCAAGGGCGCCGGCGCGTCCGTCGAGGTCAAGTGACTTTCTGAGTCTCTGACTCGTGGTTCCGCAAGGGACCGCTGAAGGCACAGCAGAAGGGCGATCACCCATACGGGTGGTCGCCCTTCGGCGTTGCCGTGGCGGCTGCCTTGCTCTTCCGCCCGCGGCGAGTATCGTGATCTTCGTCGTACGCCTCGCTGTGTCCCAGCAGCCCCGTTTGGCTGGGGGGCCTTGACGAACCGCACGTAGCGCGCAATTCTCAGGACGCGTCGTCACAACGATCCGGATCCGAGGCATGGATCGACGACCGAACGGGCAGTATCGATGTGCGCCACACGGCGCGAGGGTGTCGCGGAGTTGAGAACAACGAGGGTCTCGAAAACCCGCACTGGACATCAGTGTGCCAAATGGCTACACTGACCCTTTGCGCTGCCTGTTAGCTGCCCCCTGCCCGTCACCAGGGGCATCCCCGCGTATGAGCACCGTAGATTGAATCATCCCTGACCTGGGATTTCTATCTCCGTGCCCAACATGGGACCGGTACGCGCGTAGTGAGTCCGAGCCCTCGGAAGGACCCCCTCTTGGCCGCCTCGCGCAACGCCTCGACCGCGAATACGAACAACGGCGCCAGCACCGCACCGCTGCGCATCTCCTTTGCAAAGATCAAGGAGCCCCTCGAGGTTCCGAACCTCCTCGCGCTGCAGACTGAGAGCTTTGACTGGCTGCTCGGCAATGCCGCCTGGAAGGCTCGTGTCGAGGCGGCTCTGGACAGCGGACAGGACGTCCCCACCAAGTCCGGCCTGGAGGAGATCTTCGAGGAGATCTCACCGATCGAGGACTTCTCCGGGTCGATGTCGCTGACCTTCCGCGACCACCGCTTCGAGCCTCCGAAGAACTCCATCGACGAGTGCAAGGAGCGCGACTTCACGTACGCTGCCCCGCTCTTCGTCACTGCCGAGTTCACCAACAACGAGACCGGCGAGATCAAGTCCCAGACGGTCTTCATGGGCGACTTCCCGCTCATGACCAACAAGGGCACCTTCGTCATCAACGGCACCGAGCGTGTCGTGGTGTCGCAGCTGGTCCGCTCGCCGGGTGTCTACTTCGACTCCTCCATCGACAAGACGTCCGACAAGGACATCTTCACGGCCAAGATCATCCCGTCCCGGGGTGCCTGGCTCGAGATGGAGATCGACAAGCGCGACATGGTCGGTGTCCGCATCGACCGCAAGCGCAAGCAGTCCGTCACCGTCCTGCTCAAGGCTCTCGGCTGGACCACCGAGCAGATCCTCGAGGAGTTCGGCGAGTACGAGTCGATGCGCGCCACCCTGGAGAAGGACCACACCCAGGGCCAGGACGACGCACTGCTCGACATCTACCGCAAGCTGCGCCCGGGCGAGCCCCCGACACGCGAGGCTGCTCAGACGCTGCTCGAGAACCTCTACTTCAACCCCAAGCGCTACGACCTCGCCAAGGTCGGCCGCTACAAGGTGAACAAGAAGCTCGGCGCCGACGAGCCGCTGGACGCCGGCGTGCTCACCACCGACGACGTCATCGCGACCATCAAGTACCTGGTCAAGCTGCACGCCGGTGAGACCGAGACGGTCGGCGAGAGCGGCACCCAGATCGTCGTCGAGACCGACGACATCGACCACTTCGGCAACCGTCGTCTGCGTAACGTCGGCGAGCTCATCCAGAACCAGGTCCGCACGGGTCTGGCTCGTATGGAGCGCGTCGTGCGTGAGCGCATGACGACCCAGGACGTCGAGGCGATCACGCCGCAGACCCTGATCAACATCCGGCCGGTCGTCGCCTCCATCAAGGAGTTCTTCGGCACCAGCCAGCTGTCGCAGTTCATGGACCAGAACAACCCGCTGTCGGGTCTCACCCACAAGCGCCGTCTGTCGGCTCTTGGCCCGGGTGGTCTCTCCCGTGAGCGGGCCGGCTTCGAGGTCCGTGACGTTCACCCGTCCCACTACGGCCGCATGTGCCCGATCGAGACCCCTGAAGGCCCGAACATCGGCCTGATCGGCTCGCTCGCCTCGTACGGCCGGGTCAACGCGTTCGGCTTCGTCGAGACGCCGTACCGCAAGGTCCTCGACGACCAGGTGACCGACGAGGTCGACTACCTGACCGCCGACGAGGAGGACCGGTTCGTCATCGCGCAGGCGAACGCCGCGCTCACCGAGGACATGCGGTTCGCCGAGAACCGCGTGCTGGTTCGCCGCCGTGGCGGCGAGGTCGACTACGTGCCCGGCACGGACGTCGACTACATGGACGTCTCGCCGCGCCAGATGGTGTCGGTCGCGACCGCCATGATCCCGTTCCTCGAGCACGACGACGCCAACCGTGCCCTGATGGGCGCGAACATGATGCGCCAGGCCGTTCCGCTGATCACGGCCGAGGCGCCGCTGGTCGGCACCGGCATGGAGTACCGCTGCGCGGTCGACGCCGGTGACGTCATCAAGGCGGAGAAGGAGGGTGTTGTCCAGGAGGTCTCCGCGGACTACATCACCGTCGCCAACGACGACGGCACGTACACCACGTACCGCATCGCCAAGTTCTCCCGGTCGAACCAGGGCACCTCGGTCAACCAGAAGGTTGTCGTGGACGAGGGCGCCCGGGTCGTCGAGGGCCAGGTCCTCGCCGACGGTCCGGCCACCGAGCAGGGCGAGATGGCGCTCGGCAAGAACCTGCTGGTCGCGTTCATGCCATGGGAGGGTCACAACTACGAGGACGCGATCATCCTGTCGCAGCGCCTCGTGCAGGACGACGTCCTCTCCTCGATCCACATCGAGGAGCACGAGGTCGACGCCCGTGACACCAAGCTCGGCCCCGAGGAGATCACCCGGGACATCCCGAACGTCTCCGAGGAGGTCCTCGCGGACCTCGACGAGCGCGGCATCATCCGCATCGGCGCCGAGGTCGTCGCCGGTGACATCCTGGTCGGCAAGGTCACGCCCAAGGGTGAGACCGAGCTGACCCCGGAGGAGCGGCTGCTCCGCGCGATCTTCGGTGAGAAGGCGCGTGAGGTCCGTGACACCTCGCTGAAGGTGCCGCACGGCGAGACCGGCAAGGTCATCGGCGTACGCGTCTTCGACCGCGAAGAGGGCGACGAGCTGCCGCCGGGCGTGAACCAGCTGGTTCGCGTGTACGTCGCGCAGAAGCGCAAGATCACTGATGGTGACAAGCTCGCCGGCCGTCACGGCAACAAGGGCGTCATCTCGAAGATCCTGCCGATCGAGGACATGCCGTTCCTGGAGGACGGCACCCCGGTCGACATCATCCTCAACCCGCTGGGTGTCCCGTCCCGAATGAACCCGGGTCAGGTCCTCGAGATCCACCTCGGCTGGCTCGCCAGCCAGGGCTGGAAGGTCGAGGGCAGCGAGGAGTGGATGGAGCGGCTGAAGACCATCGGCGCGGACGAGGTCCAGCCCGGTACGAATGTCGCCACCCCGGTCTTCGACGGTGCCCGCGAGGACGAGATCGCCGGTCTCTTCGAGTCCACGATCCCGAACCGCGACGGCAACCGGATGGTGCAGCCGTCCGGCAAGGCCAACATGTTCGACGGCCGCTCCGGTGAGCCGTTCCCGGACCCGATCTCGGTCGGGTACATGTACATCCTCAAGCTCCACCACCTGGTCGACGACAAGCTCCACGCCCGTTCGACCGGTCCGTACTCGATGATCACCCAGCAGCCGCTGGGTGGTAAGGCCCAGTTCGGTGGCCAGCGATTCGGCGAGATGGAGGTGTGGGCGCTGGAGGCTTACGGCGCCGCGTACGCCCTCCAGGAGCTGCTGACCATCAAGTCCGACGACGTCACCGGCCGCGTGAAGGTCTACGAGGCCATCGTCAAGGGCGAGAACATCCCGGAGCCCGGCATTCCGGAGTCCTTCAAGGTGCTCATCAAGGAAATGCAGTCGCTCTGTCTCAACGTGGAGGTGCTGTCCTCGGACGGCATGTCCATCGAGATGCGCGACACGGACGAGGACGTCTTCCGCGCTGCGGAGGAGCTCGGTATCGACCTGTCCCGGCGCGAGCCGAGCAGCGTCGAAGAGGTCTGACGGGTCTGGCCGGGACCTCCTTGTGAGGTCCCGGCCCTGCCCCGGACCCGTACAGACCATGATTGAGACACGACCCCGAAAGAGGGATTGACGACAAGTGCTCGACGTCAACTTCTTCGACGAGCTGCGGATCGGCCTGGCCACCGCGGACGACATCCGACAGTGGTCGCACGGCGAGGTCAAGAAGCCGGAGACCATCAACTACCGCACGCTCAAGCCCGAAAAGGACGGACTCTTCTGCGAGAAGATCTTCGGTCCGACCCGGGACTGGGAGTGCTACTGCGGTAAGTACAAGCGTGTCCGCTTCAAGGGCATCATCTGTGAGCGCTGTGGCGTCGAAGTCACCCGCGCCAAGGTGCGCCGTGAGCGGATGGGCCACATTGAGCTGGCCGCGCCTGTCACGCACATCTGGTACTTCAAGGGCGTCCCTTCGCGCCTTGGGTACCTGCTCGACCTCGCGCCGAAGGACCTCGAGAAGGTCATCTACTTCGCCGCGTACATGATCACGTTCGTGGACGAGGAGCGCCGTACGCGCGACCTGCCCTCGCTGGAGGCGCATGTCTCCGTCGAGCGCCAGCAGGTCGAGAACCGCCGCGACGCCGACCTCGAGGCCCGCGCCAAGAAGCTCGAGACCGACCTGGCCGAGCTCGAGGCCGAGGGCGCCAAGGCCGACGTGCGCCGCAAGGTGCGCGAAGGCGCCGAGCGTGAGATGAAGCAGCTGCGCGACCGTGCACAGCGCGAGATCGACCGTCTCGACGAGGTGTGGAACCGCTTCAAGAACCTCAAGGTCCAGGACCTGGAGGGCGACGAGCTGCTCTACCGCGAGCTGCGTGACCGCTTCGGCACGTACTTCGACGGCTCGATGGGTGCCGCGGCGCTGCAGAAGCGCCTGGAGTCCTTCGACCTCGAGGAGGAGGCCGAGCGCCTTCGCGAGATCATCCGTACCGGCAAGGGCCAGAAGAAGACCCGTGCGCTCAAGCGCCTCAAGGTCGTCTCCGCGTTCCTGCAGACCAGCAACAGCCCCAAGGGCATGGTGCTCGACTGCGTGCCGGTCATCCCGCCGGACCTGCGTCCGATGGTGCAGCTGGACGGTGGCCGCTTCGCGACCTCCGACCTGAACGACCTGTACCGCCGTGTGATCAACCGCAACAACCGCCTCAAGCGTCTCCTTGACCTCGGTGCTCCCGAGATCATCGTGAACAACGAGAAGCGGATGCTGCAGGAGGCCGTCGACGCGCTGTTCGACAACGGCCGCCGTGGTCGCCCGGTGACCGGTCCCGGTAACCGCCCGCTGAAGTCCCTGAGCGACATGCTCAAGGGCAAGCAGGGTCGTTTCCGTCAGAACCTGCTCGGTAAGCGAGTCGACTACTCGGCCCGTTCTGTCATCGTCGTCGGCCCGCAGCTCAAGCTGCACCAGTGCGGTCTGCCGAAGGCCATGGCGCTGGAGCTCTTCAAGCCGTTCGTGATGAAGCGTCTGGTCGATCTGAACCACGCGCAGAACATCAAGTCGGCGAAGCGCATGGTCGAGCGCGGCCGCACGGTCGTGTACGACGTGCTGGAAGAGGTCATCGCCGAGCACCCGGTTCTGCTGAACCGTGCGCCGACGCTGCACCGCCTCGGCATCCAGGCCTTCGAGCCGCAGTTGGTCGAGGGCAAGGCCATCCAGATCCACCCGCTCGTCTGCACCGCGTTCAACGCGGACTTCGACGGCGACCAGATGGCCGTCCACCTGCCGCTCTCCGCGGAGGCGCAGGCCGAGGCGCGCATCCTGATGCTGTCCTCGAACAACATCCTGAAGCCGGCCGACGGCCGTCCGGTGACCATGCCGACCCAGGACATGGTGCTGGGCCTGTTCTTCCTCACGACCGATGAGGAAGAGCGCAAGGTCATCGGAGAGGGCCGGTCCTTCGGCTCCACGGCCGAGGCGATCATGGCGTTCGACGCCCGCGAGCTCTCGCTCCAGGCGAAGGTCGACATCCGCTTCCCCGTCGGCACCATTCCGCCGCGCGGCTGGGTTCCCCCCGTCGCCGAGCAGGGTGCTGCAGACATCAGCGGCTCCGCGGGGGAGTGGCAGCAGGGTGACACCTTCCGGCTGCGTACGACTCTGGGCCGCGCGCTCTTCAACGAGCTGCTGCCCGAGGACTACCCCTTCGTCGACTACACGGTGGGCAAGAAGCAGCTCTCCGAGATCGTCAACGACCTGGCCGAGCGCTACCCCAAGGTCATCGTGGCGGCGACGCTCGACAACCTGAAGGCGGCTGGCTTCTACTGGGCGACCCGTTCCGGTGTCACCGTGGCCATCTCGGACATCGTGGTCCCCGACGCCAAGAAGGCGATCGTCGCGGGCTACGAGGCGCAGGACGAGAAGGTCCAGAAGCAGTACGAGCGCGGTCTGATCACCAAGGAAGAGCGCACCCAGGAGCTCATCGCGATCTGGACCAAGGCGACCAACGAGGTTGCCGAGGCGATGAACGCGAACTTCCCGAAGACCAACCCGGTCTCCATGATGGTCAACTCGGGTGCTCGCGGAAACATGATGCAGATGCGCCAGATCGCGGGTATGCGTGGTCTGGTGTCCAACGCCAAGAACGAGACCATCCCGCGTCCGATCAAGGCGTCGTTCCGTGAGGGTCTGTCCGTGCTGGAGTACTTCATCTCCACGCACGGTGCCCGTAAGGGTCTGGCCGACACCGCCCTGCGTACCGCCGACTCGGGTTACCTGACCCGTCGTCTGGTGGACGTCTCGCAGGACGTCATCATCCGCGAAGAGGACTGCGGCACCGACCGCGGCCTCAAGCTGCGGATCGCCGAGCGCGGCGCCGACGGTGTGCTGCGCAAGGCGGAGGACGTCGAGACGTCCGTGTACGCGCGGATGCTCGCCGAGGACGTCGTCGTCGACGGCAAGGTCATCGCGCCGGCCAATGTCGACCTGGGCGATGTGCTCATCGACGCGGTCGTCGCCGCGGGCGTCGAGGAGGTCAAGACCCGTTCGGTCCTGACCTGTGAGTCCGCGGTCGGCACGTGTGCGTACTGCTACGGCCGTTCGCTCGCCACCGGCAAGCTGGTGGACATCGGTGAGGCGGTCGGCATCATCGCCGCCCAGTCCATCGGTGAGCCCGGTACCCAGCTGACGATGCGTACCTTCCACACCGGTGGTGTGGCCGGTGACGACATCACCCAGGGTCTGCCCCGTGTCGTCGAGCTCTTCGAGGCTCGTACGCCCAAGGGTGTCGCCCCGATCTCGGAGGCGGCCGGCCGCGTCCGTATCGAGGAGACCGAGAAGACCAAGAAGATCGTCGTCACCCCGGACGACGGCAGCGACGAGACGGCGTTCCCGATCTCGAAGCGTGCCCGTCTGCTGGTGAGCGAGGGCGACCACGTCGAGGTGGGCCAGAAGCTCACCGTGGGTGCCACCAACCCGCACGACGTGCTGCGGATCCTCGGTCAGCGCGCGGTCCAGGTCCACCTGGTCGGCGAGGTTCAGAAGGTCTACAACTCGCAGGGCGTGTCGATCCACGACAAGCACATCGAGATCATCATCCGGCAGATGCTGCGCCGCGTGACGATCATCGAGTCCGGCGACGCGGAGCTGCTGCCGGGCGAGCTTGTCGAGCGCTCGAAGTTCGAGACCGAGAACCGTCGTGTGGTCACCGAGGGCGGTCACCCCGCCTCCGGCCGTCCGCAGCTGATGGGTATCACCAAGGCCTCGCTCGCCACCGAGTCGTGGCTGTCGGCGGCGTCCTTCCAGGAGACGACCAGGGTTCTGACCGACGCGGCGATCAACGCCAAGTCGGACTCCCTGATCGGCCTCAAGGAGAACGTCATCATCGGTAAGCTCATCCCGGCCGGTACGGGTCTGTCCCGCTACCGCAACATCCGGGTGGAGCCCACCGAGGAGGCCAAGGCCGCGATGTACTCGGCCGTCGGCTACGACGACATCGATTACTCGCCGTTCGGCACCGGCTCCGGCCAGGCCGTTCCGCTGGAGGACTACGACTACGGTCCGTACAACCAGTAAGCGATAGCAACGACCACAGGGCGGTCATCCCTCGCGGGGTGGCCGCCCTGTGCCGTATGTTGCAGGCTGGTGTGTCCTGCGCGTGTGCATTTGTTTTGACCGGAGCCGATGCGGTAGGTACGCTCTGACCTTGTGCCTGGGGTGTGCCTGGGCTCGTGTGCGTGTCCTCAACCGCATGGCGAGTCTGAAAATCGGCCACCGTAATCTGCGCTCTCTTTGCTTTGCGGCGGGAGCCTGCAGTATTCGACACACCCGACCGCGTGGGTCGGCGACGTTCCAGGTTAGCTTCACGAACGGCACACAGAAACCGGAGAAGTAGTGCCTACGATCCAGCAGCTGGTCCGGAAGGGCCGGCAGGACAAGGTCGAGAAGAACAAGACGCCCGCACTCGAGGGTTCCCCTCAGCGTCGTGGTGTCTGCACGCGTGTGTTCACGACCACCCCGAAGAAGCCGAACTCGGCCCTGCGGAAGGTCGCGCGTGTGCGTCTGACCTCCGGCATCGAGGTCACGGCCTACATTCCGGGTGAGGGACACAACCTGCAGGAGCACTCCATCGTGCTCGTGCGTGGTGGCCGTGTGAAGG
Source organism: Streptomyces sp. NPDC000880 (assembly GCF_053599675.1). Lineage (NCBI taxonomy): Bacteria > Bacillati > Actinomycetota > Actinomycetes > Kitasatosporales > Streptomycetaceae > Streptomyces > Streptomyces sp. NPDC000880. The sequence continues at coordinate 15,361 of NZ_JBSFMS010000029.1, forward strand.
ACCTGCCGGGTGTTCGCTACAAGATCATCCGCGGTTCCCTCGACACCCAGGGTGTCAAGAACCGCAAGCAGGCCCGCAGCCGCTACGGCGCCAAGAAGGAGAAGTAAGAATGCCTCGTAAGGGCCCCGCCCCGAAGCGCCCGGTCATCATCGACCCGGTCTACGGTTCTCCTCTTGTCACGTCGCTGATCAACAAGATCCTGCTCAACGGCAAGCGTTCCACTGCCGAGCGGATCGTCTACGGCGCCATGGAAGGCCTCCGCGAGAAGACCGGCGCTGACCCGGTCATCACGCTGAAGCGCGCTCTCGAGAACGTCAAGCCGTCTCTCGAGGTCAAGTCCCGCCGTGTCGGTGGCGCCACCTACCAGGTGCCGATCGAGGTCAAGCCCGGTCGCGCCTCCACCCTCGCGCTCCGCTGGGTCGTGGGTTACTCCCGCGCCCGTCGCGAGAAGACCATGACCGAGCGCCTCATGAACGAACTGCTCGACGCCTCCAACGGCCTCGGCGCTGCGGTCAAGAAGCGTGAGGACACGCACAAGATGGCCGAGTCCAACAAGGCCTTCGCGCACTACCGCTGGTAGTCGCTACCCACATCGAGACCGAGAGAAGACTGAGCCATATGGCCACCACTTCGCTTGACCTGGCCAAGGTCCGCAACATTGGGATCATGGCCCACATCGACGCGGGCAAGACGACGACCACCGAGCGCATCCTGTTTTACACCGGTGTGAGCTACAAGATCGGTGAGGTCCACGACGGCGCTGCCACGATGGACTGGATGGAGCAGGAGCAGGAGCGCGGCATCACGATTACGTCCGCCGCGACGACCTGTCACTGGCCGCTCGAGGACGTCGATCACACCATCAACATCATCGACACTCCGGGCCACGTCGACTTCACGGTCGAGGTGGAGCGTTCGCTCCGCGTGCTCGACGGTGCCGTCACGGTGTTCGACGGTGTCGCCGGCGTTGAGCCGCAGTCCGAGACCGTGTGGCGTCAGGCGGACCGCTATGGCGTTCCGCGTATCTGCTTCGTCAACAAGCTCGACCGCACCGGCGCGGAGTTCCACCGCTGCGTCGACATGATCGTGGACCGCCTTGGCGCGACCCCGATCGTGATGCAGCTGCCGATCGGTGCCGAGGCGGACTTCAAGGGCGTCGTCGACCTCGTTCGCATGAAGGCTCTTGTCTGGTCCGCCGAGGCCACCAAGGGCGAGATGTACGACGTCGTCGACATCCCGGCCACGCACACCGAGGCCGCCGAGGAGTGGCGCGGCAAGCTGGTCGAGACCGTGGCGGAGAACGACGAAGAGGTCATGGAGCTGTACCTGGAGGGCGTCGAGCCCACCGAGGAGCAGCTGTACGCCGCGATCCGTCGTATCACCATCGCGTCCGGCAAGGGCGGCGGCACCACGGTCACCCCGGTGTTCTGCGGTACCGCCTTCAAGAACAAGGGTGTTCAGCCGCTGCTCGACGCGGTCGTGCGCTACCTGCCTTCTCCCCTGGACGTCGAGGCCATCGAGGGCCACGACGTGAAGGACCCGGAGACGGTTGTCAAGCGCAAGCCGTCCGACGACGAGCCGCTGTCCGCCCTGGCCTTCAAGATCGCGAGCGACCCGCACCTGGGCAAGCTCACCTTCATCCGGGTCTACTCGGGTCGCCTGGAGTCCGGCACCGCTGTGCTGAACCCCACCAAGGGCAAGAAGGAGCGCATCGGCAAGATCTACCGTATGCACGCGAACAAGCGTGAGGAGATCGACTCGGTGGGCGCCGGCGACATCGTCGCCGTCATGGGCCTGAAGCAGACCACCACCGGTGAGACGCTGTGCGACGACAAGAACCCGGTGATCCTGGAGTCCATGGACTTCCCGGCGCCGGTCATCCAGGTCGCGATCGAGCCCAAGTCCAAGGGTGACCAGGAGAAGCTGGGTGTCGCCATCCAGCGTCTCGCGGAGGAGGACCCCTCCTTCCAGGTCCACTCTGACGAGGAGACCGGCCAGACCATCATCGGTGGTATGGGCGAGCTTCACCTCGAGGTGCTCGTCGACCGCATGCGGCGCGAGTTCCGCGTCGAGGCGAACGTCGGCAAGCCGCAGGTCGCGTACCGCGAGACGATCCGCAAGGCCGTCGAGCGTATCGACTACACGCACAAGAAGCAGACCGGTGGTACCGGTCAGTTCGCGAAGGTGCAGATCGCGCTGGAGCCCATCGAGGGCGGCGACGCGACCTACGAGTTCGTGAACAAGGTCACCGGTGGCCGCATCCCCCGTGAGTACATCCCCTCGGTGGACGCGGGCGCGCAGGAAGCCATGCAGTTCGGCATCCTGGCCGGATACGAGATGGTGGGCGTCCGCGTCACCCTTCTCGACGGTGGCTACCACGAGGTCGACTCCTCCGAACTCGCGTTCAAGATCGCCGGTTCGCAGGCGTTCAAGGAGGGTGCTCGCAAGGCGTCCCCCGTGCTTCTCGAGCCGATGATGGCCGTCGAGGTCACCACGCCCGAGGACTACATGGGCGATGTCATCGGCGACCTCAACTCCCGCCGTGGCCAGATTCAGGCCATGGAGGAGCGCAGTGGTGCCCGGGTCGTCAAGGGCCTGGTTCCGCTGTCGGAGATGTTCGGCTACGTCGGAGACCTCCGCAGCAAGACCTCGGGTCGCGCAAGCTACTCGATGCAGTTCGACTCCTACGCCGAGGTTCCGCGGAACGTCGCCGAGGAGATCATCGCGAAGGCCAAGGGCGAGTAACTCTCCCGAGTACACGCTTTAGGCTTGTCACCGGAGCCTGCTGGGGCATTCCATCCGAATCCCGGATGGAATGCCCCGGGCCCCGGCATCCCAGCAAAGATCACCTGGCGCCGATGAGTAAGGCGTACAGAACCACTCCACAGGAGGACCCCAGTGGCGAAGGCGAAGTTCGAGCGGACTAAGCCGCACGTCAACATCGGCACCATCGGTCACATCGACCACGGTAAGACGACCCTCACGGCCGCCATTACCAAGGTGCTGCATGACGCGTACCCGGACCTGAACGAGGCCTCGGCCTTCGACCAGATCGACAAGGCTCCTGAGGAGCGCCAGCGCGGTATCACCATCTCCATCGCGCACGTCGAGTACCAGACGGAGTCGCGCCACTACGCGCACGTCGACTGCCCCGGTCACGCGGACTACATCAAGAACATGATCACGGGTGCGGCGCAGATGGACGGCGCCATCCTCGTGGTCGCCGCCACCGACGGCCCGATGCCGCAGACCAAGGAGCACGTGCTCCTGGCCCGCCAGGTCGGCGTCCCGTACATCGTTGTCGCCCTGAACAAGGCCGACATGGTGGACGACGAGGAGATCATGGAGCTCGTCGAGCTCGAGGTTCGTGAGCTTCTCTCCGAGTACGAGTTCCCGGGCGACGACCTTCCGGTCGTGCGTGTCTCGGCGCTCAAGGCTCTCGAGGGCGACAAGGAATGGGGCCAGTCGGTCCTGAACCTGATGGCCGCCGTCGACGAGGCGATCCCGCAGCCCGAGCGTGACGTCGACAAGCCGTTCCTGATGCCGATCGAGGACGTCTTCACGATCACCGGTCGTGGCACCGTCGTCACCGGTCGTATCGAGCGTGGTGTCCTCAAGGTCAACGAGACCGTCGACATCGTCGGCATCAAGACCGAGAAGACCACCACCACGGTCACCGGCATCGAGATGTTCCGCAAGCTGCTCGACGAGGGCCAGGCAGGTGAGAACGTCGGTCTGCTCCTCCGTGGCATCAAGCGTGAGGACGTCGAGCGCGGCCAGGTCATCATCAAGCCCGGTTCGGTCACGCCGCACACCGAGTTCGAGGCCCAGGCCTACATCCTGTCGAAGGACGAGGGTGGTCGTCACACCCCCTTCTTCAACAACTACCGCCCGCAGTTCTACTTCCGTACCACGGACGTGACCGGCGTTGTGACCCTCCCCGAGGGCACCGAGATGGTCATGCCGGGCGACAACACCACCATGACGGTCTCGCTGATTCAGCCGGTCGCCATGGAGGAGGGCCTGAAGTTCGCCATCCGTGAGGGTGGCCGGACCGTCGGCGCCGGCCAGGTCATCAAGATCAACAAGTAATTGCTGATCTGATCTGGTTGCTCCCCGGAGCATCAGCAAGGGCCCCGCACCATCGGTGCGGGGCCCTTGTTCGCGTCTTGTTCGCGTCTCGCCGGTCTCAGTCGGCCGTTTCCTGCCTCGGGCAGCCAGGTCCAGGGGTGCGCGTCGGCCCCCAGGCCCACGACGGTGGCGCCCGAGCGGCCTATGTGAAGGGCGGGCGCGTCCAGCGACGCGATGCCATGAGTGCGCGTCAGAAGCCGTCTGAGGGTGGGAGTTGGATCCGGCGGTGTCCTTGCCGAGCAGCACGAGGCCGCCGGGGGCCGCGGCCACGCTGAGTGGGCCATAACCGTCGAAGCCCTCCCGGACGCGTCGGTGGCGACGGTGGCGCGGGCGCCGGGGTAGCGGTGGTGAGTGGCGCGGACCCAGCCCTTCCTGTTCTTGAGCGGGCGGATGCCGCCGACGTTGTAGTCGCCGCAGCCGGCCGGGTTGCCGCACTCCCAGTCCGGGGCGCCGCCGTACGGGACCAGGCCCGCGGCCTTCTCCTGGAGCACCGCGGCCGGGAGGTTCTGGCAATGGCGGACAGGCTGCTGGTCAGAGCCGTTCCGCGGGCAGCAAGACGGCTGATGGACACGCGGGGTTGCTTCACCATCGGAAGCTTGTGCGTGAGGCGGAGCGGTGGGGTACTCTCTCCGGCTGCGATTGGCGCGGGCTGCACCCCATATGGCACACTGACCAGGTTGCTCGGTTGAGTGCCGATGCTGCGCGCCTCCCGCCGGGAGGACCGGAAGCGAGTCCCACAGTACTCGTCGCCCCATCTGCCGTAAGGCAGCGCTGGAGCGGACGTACGGGAATCTTCCGGGAAGTGTCAGCGGGGTACCAGCCAGGCACTCGGTGGGTGTTCTTCCCCCGACGCGTGGTCTTTGGCCCGCACCCCCTTGGTTGGGAAATCCTTCGGGAGATCTTCGTAGAGGGAGTGCGACACGCCCGACCGCGGGGGTCGGAGAAAGATCGCAGGACCGACCGAGTTCCAGAGCGTTTCTAGAGACAGGACTACTGAGTAGCCATGGCGGGACAGAAGATCCGCATCCGGCTCAAGGCCTACGACCACGAGGTCATCGACTCATCGGCGAAGAAGATCGTCGAGACGGTGACTCGCACTGGTGCGTCGGTCGCGGGCCCGGTGCCGCTGCCCACTGAGAAGAACGTGTACTGCGTCATCAAGTCGCCGCACAAGTACAAGGACTCGCGCGAGCACTTCGAGATGCGCACTCACAAGCGCCTGATCGACATCCTCGACCCGACGCCCAAGACCGTTGACTCGCTGATGCGCCTGGACCTTCCGGCCGGCGTTGACATCGAGATCAAGCTCTGAGAGGCGCGGAAGAGATGGCTAAGCAGATCAAGGGCATCCTGGGCGAGAAGCTCGGCATGACCCAGGTCTGGGACGAGAACAACCGTGTCGTCCCGGTCACCGTGGTCAAGGCCGGTCCGAACGTTGTGACCCAGGTCCGTACGAATGACTCCGACGGCTACGAGTCGGTCCAGATCGCCTTCGGCGAGATCGACCCGCGCAAGGTGAACAAGCCCCTCAAGGGTCACTTCGCCAAGGCGGACGTGACCCCGCGCCGCCACCTGGTGGAGCTCCGCACCCCTGACGCCAGCGAGTACACGCTGGGCCAGGAGATCACTGCCGAGGTGTTCGAGTCCGGCGTCAAGGTTGACGTCACGGGCAAGAGCAAGGGCAAGGGCTTCGCCGGTGTCATGAAGCGTCACAACTTCAAGGGCCTCGGCGCCGGTCACGGCACCCAGCGCAAGCACCGCTCTCCCGGCTCCATCGGTGGCTGCGCCACCCCGGGCCGTGTGTTCAAGGGCCTCCGTATGGCGGGCCGCATGGGCAACGAGCGGGTCACCACCCAGAACCTGACCGTTCACGCCGTTGACGCGGAGAAGGGCCTGCTCCTGATCAAGGGCGCGGTTCCTGGTCCGAACGGCGGCCTGGTCCTGGTCCGCACTGCGGCCAAGGGGGCCTGAGGACTATGAGCACCATTGACATTCTGTCGCCCGCGGGCGACAAGTCCGGGACCGTTGAGCTCCCGGCCGAGATCTTCGACGCCAAGATCAGCATCCCGCTGATCCACCAGGTCGTCGTCGCGCAGCTGGCCGCCGCCCGTCAGGGCACGCACAAGGTCAAGCGCCGTGGCGAGGTCCGTGGTGGTGGCAAGAAGCCTTACCGCCAGAAGGGCACCGGCCGCGCCCGTCAGGGTTCGACCCGAGCGCCGCAGTTCGCCGGCGGTGGCGTTGTCCACGGCCCCACGCCGCGTGACTACTCGCAGCGGACCCCGAAGAAGATGAAGGCTGCCGCCCTGCGCGGTGCCCTCACCGACCGGGCCCGCAACTCCCGTATCCACGTCGTCACCGGCGTGATCGAGGGCGAGGTCTCCACCAAGGCCGCGAAGACCCTGCTGGGCAAGATCAGTGAGCGCAAGCACGTGCTCCTGGTCGTCGAGCGGGCCGACGAGGCCGCGTGGCTCTCCGCCCGCAACCTGCCCCAGGTGCACCTCCTGGAGCCGGGCCAGCTGAACACGTACGACGTGCTCGTCTCCGACGACGTGGTCTTCACCAAGGCCGCCTTCGAGTCCTTCGTGTCTGGTGCGCCTACTGGCCGGAACGATGAGACCGAAGGGAGCGACGCCTGATGTCTGAGGCGACCGTAACCAGCAAGACCTTCTCGGACCCGCGCGACGTTCTCGTCAAGCCGGTTGTCTCCGAGAAGAGCTACGCCCTGCTCGACGAGAACAAGTACACGTTCATCGTCGCGCCCGGCTCCAACAAGACCCAGATCAAGCAGGCCGTCGAGGCGGTCTTCTCGGTCAAGGTCACCGGGGTCAACACGATCAACCGTCAGGGCAAGCGCAAGCGCACCCGCACCGGTTTCGGCAAGCGCGCCAACACCAAGCGCGCCATCGTGACCCTTGCCGAGGGCGACCGTATCGACATCTTCGGCGGCCCGACCTCCTGACGGAGGTCGAGTCGTCCGGAATCGGACGAGGACTGAGAAATGGGTATCCGCAAGTACAAGCCGACGACCCCGGGCCGTCGTGGCTCCAGCGTCGCCGACTTTGTCGAGATCACGCGGTCCACGCCGGAGAAGTCGCTGGTCCGCCCCCTGCACAGCAAGGGCGGCCGTAACAACACCGGTCGTGTGACCGTCCGTCACCAGGGCGGTGGCCACAAGCGCGCCTACCGCGTGATCGACTTCCGTCGTCACGACAAGGACGGCGTTCCGGCCAAGGTCGCTCACATCGAGTACGACCCGAACCGCACCGCGCGCATCGCGCTCCTGCACTACGCAGACGGCGAGAAGCGCTACATCATCGCGCCGCGTGGCCTGTCGCAGGGTGACCGTGTCGAGAACGGCCCGGCCGCCGACATCAAGCCCGGCAACAACCTGGCGCTGCGCAACATCCCGGTCGGTACGACCATCCACGCCATCGAGCTGCGGCCCGGCGGCGGCGCGAAGTTCGCCCGCTCCGCGGGTGCCTCCGTGCAGCTGCTGGCGAAGGAGGGCTCCATGGCCCACCTTCGTATGCCGTCCGGCGAGATCCGTCTGGTCGACGTCCGCTGCCGCGCCACCATCGGCGAGGTCGGCAACGCCGAGCAGTCGAACATCAACTGGGGCAAGGCCGGCCGTCTGCGCTGGAAGGGCGTTCGCCCGACCGTCCGCGGTGTCGCCATGAACCCGGTCGACCACCCGCACGGTGGTGGTGAGGGCAAGACCTCCGGTGGTCGCCACCCGGTCAGCCCGTGGGGTCAGAAGGAGGGTCGTACTCGCTCGCCGAAGAAGGCGTCCAGCAAGTACATCGTCCGCCGCCGCAAGACGAACAAGAAGCGCTAGGAGCGGGTTTAGATGCCGCGCAGTCTCAAGAAGGGGCCCTTCGTCGACGACCACCTCATCAAGAAGGTGGACGTCCAGAACGAAGCCGGCACCAAGAACGTCATCAAGACCTGGTCCCGTCGCTCGATGATCATCCCGGCCATGCTCGGCCACACGATCGCGGTGCACAACGGCAAGATCCACGTCCCGGTGTTCGTCACCGAGTCGATGGTCGGCCACAAGCTCGGCGAGTTCTCGCCGACTCGCACCTTCCGCGGCCACGTCAAGGACGACCGGAAGTCGAAGCGCCGCTAACGCGGGGTGACTGACTATGACTTACACCGAAGGGACAACCATGGAAGCCAGGGCCCAGGCGCGGTACATCCGCGTCACGCCCATGAAGGCCCGCCGCGTGGTGGACCTCATCCGTGGCATGGATGCCACGGAGGCTCAGGCGGTCCTGCGTTTCGCCCCGCAGGCCGCGAGCGTGCCGGTTGGCAAGGTGCTTGACAGCGCCATCGCCAACGCTGCACACAACTACGACCACACCGACGCCTCTTCGCTGGTCATCAGCGAGGCGTACGTGGACGAGGGCCCGACCCTGAAGCGGTTCCGTCCGCGTGCTCAGGGCCGTGCCTACCGGATCCGTAAGCGGACCAGCCACATCACCGTGGTCGTCAGCAGCAAGGAAGGAACCCGGTAATGGGCCAGAAGGTTAACCCGCATGGGTTCCGGCTCGGCATCACCACGGACTTCAAGTCCCGTTGGTACGCCGACAAGCTGTACAAGGACTACGTCAAGGAAGACGTCGCCATTCGTCGCATGATGACGAAGGGCATGGAGCGAGCCGGTATCTCGAAGGTTGAGATCGAGCGCACCCGCGACCGCGTCCGCGTTGACATCCACACCGCCCGCCCGGGCATCGTCATCGGTCGCCGTGGCGCCGAGGCCGACCGCATCCGCGGCGAGCTCGAGAAGCTGACCGGCAAGCAGGTCCAGCTGAACATCCTCGAGGTCAAGAACCCCGAGGTGGACGCTCAGCTGGTGGCCCAGGCCGTAGCCGAGCAGCTGTCCTCCCGCGTCTCCTTCCGTCGCGCCATGCGTAAAAGCATGCAGGGCACGATGAAGGCCGGCGCCAAGGGCATCAAGATCCAGTGTGGCGGTCGTCTCGGCGGCGCCGAGATGTCCCGCTCGGAGTTCTACCGCGAGGGCCGAGTGCCCCTGCACACGCTCCGCGCGAACGTCGACTACGGCTTCTTCGAGGCCAAGACGACCTTCGGCCGTATCGGCGTGAAGGTCTGGATCTACAAGGGCGACGTCAAGAACATCGCCGAGGTCCGCGCCGAGAACGCCGCTGCGCGCGCCGGTAACCGTCCGGCCCGAGGCGGCACCGACCGCCCGGCCGGCCGCGGTGGCCGTGGTGGCGAGCGTGGTGGCGGTCGCGGCCGCAAGCCGCAGCAGTCTGCGCCGGCAGCCGAGGCCCCCAAGGCCGAGGCTCCCGCCGCTCCCGCTGCTCCGGCTGCTGAGAGCACCGGAACGGAGGCCTGACCGAAATGCTGATCCCCCGTAGGGTCAAGCACCGCAAGCAGCACCACCCGAAGCGCAGCGGTATGTCCAAGGGTGGTACGCAGGTTGCGTTCGGCGAGTATGGCATTCAGGCCCTCACTCCGGCGTACGTGACCAACCGCCAGATCGAGGCGGCTCGTATCGCGATGACCCGCCACATCAAGCGTGGCGGCAAGGTCTGGATCAACATCTACCCGGACCGCCCGCTGACGAAGAAGCCTGCCGAGACCCGCATGGGTTCCGGTAAGGGTTCCCCGGAGTGGTGGATCGCGAACGTCAAGCCCGGTCGGGTGATGTTCGAGCTGTCCTACCCGAACGAGAAGATTGCGCGTGAGGCGCTTACCCGCGCTGCTCACAAGCTTCCGATGAAGTGCCGGATCGTTCGGCGCGAGGCAGGTGAGTCGTGATGTCTACCGGTACCAAGGCGTCCGAGCTGCGTGAGCTGGGCGACGAGGAGCTTGTTGCCAAGCTTCGCGAGGCCAAGGAAGAGCTGTTCAACCTCCGCTTCCAGGCGGCGACCGGTCAGCTCGAGAACCACGGCCGGCTCAAGGCCGTCCGCAAGGACATCGCGCGGATCTACACCCTCATGCGTGAGCGCGAGCTGGGCATCGAGACGGTGGAGAGCGCCTGATGAGCGAGAGCAATGTGACTGAGACCAACACTGACCGCGGTTTCCGCAAGACCCGTGAGGGCCTGGTCGTCAGCGACAAGATGGACAAGACCGTCGTCGTCGCTGTCGAGGACCGTGTGAAGCACGCGCTGTACGGCAAGGTCATCCGCCGTACCAACAAGCTCAAGGCTCACGACGAGCAGAACGCTGCCGGCGTCGGCGACCGCGTCCTCATCATGGAGACGCGTCCGCTGTCGGCGACGAAGCGCTGGCGCATCGTCGAGATCCTCGAGAAGGCCAAGTAATTCTGCGGGGGCTCCGCCCCCGCACGCCCCCCGCTGGGGGCTCCGTCCCCAGGCCCCCGGGCGTGGGCGGCGGGACCTCAGCACTAGTTCCGCCAGGCTCGGCGGGCTCCGCTAGTCAACTGGCGGAGCCCGCCGGGAACCGGCAGACAAACAGGAGATAGACGTGATCCAGCAGGAGTCGCGACTGCGTGTCGCCGACAACACTGGTGCCAAGGAGATCCTTTGCATCCGTGTTCTCGGTGGTTCCGGTCGCCGCTACGCGGGCATCGGTGACGTCATCGTCGCCACCGTCAAGGACGCGATCCCCGGTGGCAACGTGAAGAAGGGTGACGTCGTCAAGGCGGTCATCGTTCGCACCGTCAAGGAGCGCCGCCGCCAGGACGGCTCGTACATCCGCTTCGACGAGAACGCCGCCGTCATTCTGAAGAACGACGGCGACCCCCGCGGCACCCGTATCTTCGGCCCGGTGGGCCGTGAGCTGCGCGAGAAGAAGTTCATGAAGATCGTCTCGCTCGCGCCGGAGGTGCTGTAAGCATGAAGATCAAGAAGGGCGACCTGGTTCAGGTCATCACCGGTAAGGACAAGGGCAAGCAGGGCAAGGTCATCGCGGCCTTCCCCCGCGAGGACCGTGTCCTGGTCGAGGGTGTCAACCGGGTCAAGAAGCACACCAAGGCCGGTCAGACCGCTCGCGGTTCGCAGACCGGTGGCATCGTGACCACCGAAGCCCCTGTCCACGTCAGCAACGTTCAGCTGGTTGTGGAGAAGGACGGCAACAAGGTCGTCACGCGCGTCGGTTACCGCTTCGACGACGAAGGCAACAAGATCCGCGTTGCCAAGCGGACGGGTGAGGACATCTGATGGCTACCACCACCACTCCGCGTCTGAAGACGAAGTACCGCGAGGAGATCGCGGGCAAGCTGCGTGAGGAGTTCTCGTATGAGAACGTCATGCAGATTCCCGGCCTCGTCAAGATCGTGGTCAACATGGGTGTGGGCGACGCCGCCCGCGACTCCAAGCTGATCGATGGCGCCATCCGCGACCTCACCACGATCACCGGCCAGAAGCCTGCCGTCACCAAGGCCCGGAAGTCCATCGCGCAGTTCAAGCTGCGTGAGGGTCAGCCGATCGGCTGCCACGTCACCCTCCGTGGTGACCGCATGTGGGAGTTCCTGGACCGTACGCTGTCGCTCGCGCTGCCGCGTATCCGTGACTTCCGGGGTCTGTCGCCGAAGCAGTTCGACGGCCGTGGCAACTACACCTTCGGTCTCACGGAGCAGGTCATGTTCCACGAGATCGACCAGGACAAGATCGACCGGGTCCGGGGCATGGACATCACCGTGGTCACCACGGCGACCAACGACGCTGAGGGCCGTGCCCTTCTGCGTCACCTCGGCTTCCCGTTCAAGGAGAACTGACCGTGGCGAAGAAGGCTCTGATTGCCAAGGCCGCCCGCAAGCCGAAGTTCGGTGTGCGCGCATACACCCGCTGCCAGCGCTGCGGCCGACCCCACTCCGTCTACCGCAAGTTCGGCCTGTGCCGCGTGTGCCTTCGTGAGATGGCTCACCGTGGCGAGCTGCCGGGCGTGACCAAGAGCTCCTGGTAATTCCCGTACGCCCAAAGGGCAGTACGAGCATTACCGGAGGCTCTCGGTAAGTATCTGGTCGGCGGGAGCCCTCCCTCACATGCCGTAGGCTTGGGGGGTTGGGCGCCTGCCGCCCTGACCGACTTACTACGCCGTAGGTCCCCGCACCGCACCCGTCCCGCCACTGAGTGGGGAGAGGGATGGCGCATACAGGAAACCCCGGCGAGAGAGGCCGAAGGCCAATTCATGACCATGACTGATCCGATCGCGGACATGCTGACTCGTCTGCGTAACGCGAACTCGGCGTACCACGACTCCGTGGCTATGCCACACAGCAAGATCAAGTCGCACATCGCGGAGATCCTCCAGCAGGAGGGCTTCATCACCGGCTGGAAGGTCGAGGACGCCGAGGTCGGCAAGAACCTCGTTCTCGAGCTGAAGTTCGGCCCGAACCGTGAGCGCTCCATCGCGGGCATCAAGCGGATCTCGAAGCCGGGTCTGCGTGTGTACGCGAAGTCCACCAATCTGCCGAAGGTCCTTGGTGGCCTGGGCGTGGCGATCATCTCCACGTCCCACGGTCTTCTGACCGGCCAGCAGGCAGGCAAGAAGGGCGTAGGTGGGGAAGTCCTCGCCTACGTCTGGTAGTCGGGAACGGAGGAAAAGCCAATGTCGCGAATCGGCAAGCTCCCCATCCAGGTTCCCGCCGGTGTGGACGTCACCATCGATGGCCGTACGGTCGCGGTGAAGGGCCCCAAGGGTTCCCTCTCCCACACCGTTGCCGCGCCGATCGAGATCGTTAAGGGCGAGGACGGCGTTCTGAACGTCACCCGTCCCAACGACGAGCGTCAGAACAAGGCTCTGCACGGCCTGTCCCGCACGCTGGTGGCGAACATGATCACCGGCGTAACCCAGGGATACGTCAAGGCGCTCGAGATCAGCGGTGTCGGTTACCGCGTCGCCGCGAAGGGCTCCAACCTGGAGTTCCAGCTCGGCTACAGTCACTCGATCCTGGTGGAGGCGCCCGAGGGCATCTCCTTCAAGGTCGAGTCGCCGACCAAGTTCTCGGTCGAGGGCATCGACAAGCAGAAGGTCGGCGAGGTCGCCGCGAACATCCGCAAGCTGCGCAAGCCCGACCCGTACAAGGCCAAGGGCGTCAAGTACGCGGGCGAGGTTATCCGCCGCAAGGTCGGAAAGGCGGGTAAGTAAGCCATGGCATACGGTGTAAAGATCGCCAAGGGTGACGCGTACAAGCGCGCCGCCATCAAGCGTCGCCACATCCGCGTCCGCAAGCACATCTCCGGTACGCCGGAGCGTCCGCGCCTGGTCGTGACTCGCTCCAACCGCAACATCGTTGCGCAGGTCATCGACGACATCGCGGGCCACACGCTCGCGTCGGCGTCGACCCTGGACACCTCGATCCGCGGTGGCGAGGGCGACAAGAGCGCCCAGGCCAAGCAGGTCGGCGCGCTTGTTGCCGAGCGTGCGAAGGCTGCCGGCGTCGAGGCTGTCGTGTTCGACCGTGGTGGCAACAGGTACGCCGGGCGCATTGCCGCTCTGGCTGACGCCGCCCGCGAAGCCGGGCTGAAGTTCTAAGCCCCGGTTCCGGGACTAACGGACGTAACAGAGAGAGGTAAATCCAATGGCTGGACCCCAGCGCCGCGGAAGCGGTGCCGGTGGCGGCGAGCGGCGGGACCGGAAGGGTCGCGACGGTGGCCCTGCCGCCGAGAAGACCGCTTATGTTGAGCGCGTTGTCGCGATCAACCGCGTCGCCAAGGTTGTCAAGGGTGGTCGCCGCTTCAGCTTCACCGCGCTGGTCGTGGTGGGCGACGGTGACGGCACCGTAGGTGTCGGATACGGCAAGGCCAAGGAAGTTCCCGCGGCCATCGCCAAGGGCGTGGAAGAGGCCAAGAAGAACTTCTTCAAGGTCCCGCGTATCCAGGGCACCATCCCGCACCCGATCCAGGGCGAGAAGGCCGCGGGCGTCGTCCTGCTGAAGCCTGCTTCCCCCGGTACCGGTGTGATCGCCGGTGGCCCGGTGCGCGCGGTGCTCGAGTGCGCCGGCGTCCACGACATCCTGTCGAAGTCGCTCGGCTCCGACAACGCGATCAACATCGTGCACGCGACCGTGGCGGCCCTCAAGGGCCTGCAGCGTCCCGAGGAGATCGCGGCCCGCCGCGGTCTGCCGCTCGAGGACGTCGCCCCCGCGGCTCTGCTCCGTGCGCGTGCGGGAGCGGGTGCGTAATGGCCCGCCTCAAGATCACGCAGACGAAGTCGTACATCGGCAGCAAGCAGAACCACCGCGACACCCTGCGTTCGCTCGGGCTCAAGCGCCTGAACGACGTGGTTGTCAAGGAGGACCGTCCCGAGTTCCGCGGCATGGTGCACACCGTCCGCCACCTCGTCACGGTTGAGGAGGTCGACTGACATGGCGGAGAACAACCCGCTGAAGGTCCACAACCTCCGGCCCGCCCCGGGCGCCAAGACCGCCAAGACCCGTGTGGGTCGTGGTGAGGCGTCCAAGGGTAAGACCGCCGGTCGTGGCACCAAGGGCACCAAGGCCCGCTACCAGGTTCCGGAGCGCTTCGAGGGTGGGCAGATGCCCCTCCACATGCGTCTCCCGAAGCTCAAGGGCTTCAAGAACCCGTTCCGTACCGAGTACCAGGTCGTGAACCTGGACAAGCTGGCCGCGCTCTACCCGCAGGGTGGCGAGGTCACTGTGGCCGATCTGGTCGACAAGGGTGCGGTTCGCAAGAACAGCCTCGTCAAGGTCCTTGGCCAGGGCGAGATCTCCGTGGCGCTGCAGGTGACGGTTGACGCCGTCTCCGGTTCCGCCAAGGAGAAGATTGCCGCTGCCGGCGGCACCGTCACCGAGCTCGTCTGAGACGAGTTCGATGGCTGAAAGCTGAAAACCGACCGGGGATGCCTCTCAAATGGGGCATCCCCGGTCGGTCGTTCCTAGGGGGCACTTCCGCCGGTAAGGTGGCGTGCACTGTTGCTGTAAAAGGGGGTTCTGCCCCCGGCCGCGTGGTCTGTCCGACTAAGATCGTGCGGATTGCCTGTTACGTATTCGTCGATCCTCAATACCGTCACCTCTGACGCAGTAGCGCGGGGGTCGCAGGAGGCACCGTGCTCACCGCGTTCGCCCGGGCGTTCAAGACGCCCGACCTGCGCAAGAAGCTGCTCTTCACGCTCGCCATCATCGTGCTGTACCGGCTGGGGTCCCACATTCCGGTCCCAGGCGTCAGCTACCAGAACGTACAGATCTGTGTGGACGCGGCCCAGAAGGGCAACAACAGCCTGTTCGGCCTGGTGAACATGTTCAGTGGCGGGGCGCTGCTGCAGATCACCATCTTTGCGCTGGGCATCATGCCGTACATCACGGCGAGCATCATCCTGCAGCTGCTGACCGTGGTCATCCCGCGGCTGGAGGCCCTCAAGAAGGAGGGTTCGGCCGGCACAGCGAAGATCACGCAGTACACGCGATACCTGACGGTCGCCCTCGCCGTGCTGCAGGGCACCGGCCTGGTGGCTACGGCTCGCAGCGGTGCGCTCTTCAGCGGCTGCACAGTCGCCGACCAGATCGTTCCGGACCGCTCGATTTACACGACCATCGTCATGGTCGTCACCATGACCGCGGGCACCGCGGCCGTCATGTGGCTCGGTGAGCTCATCACCGACCGCGGCATCGGCAATGGCATGTCGATCCTGATGTTCATCTCGATCGCCGCCGGCTTCCCGGGCGCCCTCTGGGCGATCAAGGAGAGCGGCAAGCTTGCCAAGGGCTGGATCGAGTTCAGCACGGTCATCCTGATCGGCTTTGTGATGGTCGCGCTGGTCGTCTTCGTCGAGCAGGCTCAGCGCCGTATCCCGGTGCAGTACGCGAAGCGCATGATCGGGCGGCGGTCGTACGGCGGTACGTCCACATACATCCCGCTCAAGGTGAACCAGGCCGGTGTGATTCCTGTCATCTTCGCCTCGTCGCTGCTCTACATCCCGGCGCTGGTCGCGCAGTTCAGCAGTGGCACTTCGGGCTGGAAGACATGGATCGAACAGCACTTCGTCAAGGGTGACCACCCGTACTACATCGCCACGTACTTCCTGTTGATCGTGTTCTTCGCCTTCTTCTATGTGGCGATCTCGTTCAACCCCGAGGAAGTCGCGGACAACATGAAGAAGTATGGTGGCTTCATCCCGGGTATCCGGGCCGGTCGACCTACTGCCGAGTATCTGAGCTACGTGCTCAACAGGATCACTTGGCCGGGCTCGCTGTACCTGGGTCTGATTGCTCTTGTTCCGACGATGGCGTTGGCAGGCTTCGGCGGCGCGAACCAGAACTTCCCGTTCGGCGGGACGAGCATCCTCATCATCGTGGGTGTGGGTCTGGAGACCGTGAAGCAGATCGAGAGCCAGCTCCAGCAGCGCAATTACGAAGGGTTCCTCCGCTGATGCGAATCGTCCTCGTCGGGCCGCCCGGTGCCGGCAAGGGAACGCAGGCTGCGTACCTTGCCAAGCACCTGTCGATCCCGCACATCTCCACGGGCGACCTTTTCCGGGCCAACATCAGCCAGGGCACGGAGCTCGGCCTACAGGCCAAGGCCTACATGGACGCGGGAGAACTGGTACCCGACGAGATCACCATCGCCATGGCCAAGGCCCGGATGGAACAGCCGGACGCCCGGAACGGCTTCCTGCTCGACGGCTTCCCGCGCAATGTCTCGCAGGCCGAGGCGCTCGACGCGATGCTGAAGGCCGAGGGCATGACGCTGGACGCGGTGCTCGACCTGGAGGTCCCCGAGGACGAGGTCGTGAAGCGGATCGCGGGCCGCCGCATCTGCCGCAACGACTCGAGCCACGTCTTCCATGTGACGTACTCCCCGCCGAAGACCGAGGGTGTCTGCGACATCTGCGGCGGCGAGCTGTACCAGCGCGACGACGACTCCGAGGAGACAGTGCGCAGGCGGCTCGAGGTGTACCACACGCAGACCGAGCCGATCATCGACTACTACCGGGCCCAGAACCTGGTGGTCACGATCTCCGCGCTGGGCAAGGTCCACGAGGTGACCCAGCGGGCGATGGACGCGCTCAAGAAGTGCGTCAAGAACTGACCAGTACCCCGCAGTACCTTCCGTACGGCCGCGGTGTCCGATGGGCGCCGCGGCCGTACTGTTGAGCAGTGACACGTCAGAGGTGGAAGGCAAGGAAATGGTGCAGATCAAGACCCCGGAGCAGATCGCGAAGATGCGCGAGGCGGGGCTGGTCGTCGCCGCGATTCACGCGGCGACCCGCGAGGCAGCGGTGCCCGGTGCCACCACCAAGGATCTGGACGAGGTCGCCCGCAAGGTGATCGCCGACCACGGTGCGAAGTCGAACTTCCTGGGGTACGGCGGGTTCCCCGCGACCATCTGCACGTCAGTGAACGAGGTCGTCGTGCACGGCATCCCGGACGAGAAGACCGTCCTCAAGGACGGCGACATCATCTCGGTCGACGCCGGCGCGATCATTGACGGCTGGCACGGGGACGCGGCCTTCACCGCGTTCGTGGGCACGGGGCACGCTCCGGAGCTGATCGAGCTCTCCCGGGTCACCGAGGAGTCGATGTGGGCCGGCATCGCCGCAATGAAGAACGGCAACCGGCTGGTGGATGTCTCGCGTGCGATCGAGACGTACATCCGTCGCCAGCCGAAGCCGGGTGGCGGCCGGTACGGGATCATCGAGGAGTACGGCGGCCACGGCATCGGCACCGAGATGCACATGGACCCGCACCTGCTGAACTACGTCACGCGCAAGCGCGGCAAGGGCCCGAAGCTGGTCCCCGGCTTCTGCCTGGCGATCGAGCCGATGGTCTCCCTCGGCACTCCGCACACCGAGGTGCTCCAGGACGACTGGACGGTCATCACGACGGATGGCACCTGGTCCTCGCACTGGGAACACTCGGTGGCGTTGACGGAGGAGGGCCCGCTGGTCCTCACGTCTCCTGACGGTGGCCGGGCGAAGCTGGCGGAGCTGGGCATCACCGCGGCCCCCGACCCGCTGGCGTGACCCCCTGCCTCGGCTTAAGGATCTCCGTCGGTGGGCAAACTTGCCGGATTCGTCTTTTCGAGTGGCCTGTCGTAGACTGATGCGTCGGCTCTCGTGTACCCGTGTGTCTCCATGCGGCCACCCGAGTCGATCAAGGTAGCCGATTCGAAGGGCGAAGCGTGGCCAAGAAGCAAGGTGCCATCGAAATTGAGGGCACCGTGATCGAGTCCCTCCCGAACGCCATGTTCAAGGTGGAACTCCAGAACGGTCACAAAGTCCTCGCGCACATCTCCGGCAAGATGCGGATGCACTACATCCGTATCCTCCCGGACGACAGGGTCGTCGTGGAGCTCTCTCCGTACGACTTGACGCGTGGCCGGATCGTCTACCGGTACAAGTAGATCTTGTCGTCACCCCATTTCGTGGGGTGACGGCACTGACCCGGAGAACCTCACATCCCATGAAGGTCAAGCCGAGCGTCAAGAAGATCTGCGACAAGTGCAAGGTGATCCGCCGTCACGGCCGGGTCATGGTCATCTGCGACAACCTGCGCCACAAGCAGCGCCAGGGCTGACGCACGACCTTTTGCACTCGCAGTTCTTCGGGCGACGCACGTAAGTAAGTACATACGCAGATCCCGCCTGGCTTCGGCTGGCGATACCCCCGGTGGAGGCCGGGGACCTGGTCCGTACCACCCTCCTTTTTCACTAAGGGTCGGCGGCCACGGAATGGCTCTGCGGAAGACCTCCGAAATTAAACAGGAGCCATGAATGGCACGCCTTTCCGGCGTTGACCTCCCGCGCGAAAAGCGCGTCGAGATCGCCCTCACCTACGTCTTCGGCATCGGGCGTACCCGGTCCAAGGAAGCCCTTGCGGCCACCGGTGTCGACCCCAACACCCGCGTTCGTGATCTGCCCGAAGAGGACCTGGTCAAGCTCCGCGAGTACGTGGACGCCAACCTCAAGACCGAGGGTGACCTCCGTCGCGAGGTACAGGCCGATATTCGCCGCAAGATCGAGATCGGCTGCTACCAGGGTCTGCGGCACCGCCGTGGCCTGCCGGTCCACGGTCAGCGCACCAGCACGAACGCTCGTACCCGCAAGGGCCCGCGTCGCGCCATCGCCGGTAAGAAGAAGCCGGGCAAGAAGTAGTCCTCAGCCGGACGCTCATCAGCGGTCTTCGCTGTAGGACCGACCACCTCCCGTAGGAGTAATAGATGCCCCCCAAGGGTCGTCAGGGCGCTGCCAAGAAGGTGCGCCGCAAGGAAAAGAAGAACGTCGCTCACGGGCACGCCCACATCAAGAGCACGTTCAACAACACGATCGTCTCGATCACGGACCCCTCGGGCAACGTGATCTCCTGGGCCTCCGCCGGTCACGTCGGCTTCAAGGGCTCGCGGAAGTCCACCCCCTTCGCCGCGCAGATGGCCGCCGAGTCGGCCGCCCGCCGCGCGCAGGAGCACGGCATGCGCAAGGTCGACGTCTTCGTCAAGGGTCCCGGCTCCGGCCGTGAGACCGCGATCCGCTCCCTCCAGGCCACGGGCCTCGAGGTCGGTTCGATCCAGGACGTCACGCCCACCCCGCACAACGGCTGCCGCCCCCCCAAGCGGAGGCGCGTCTGACCTCAGGTGCGTCACGCATCTGTGGTTTCGGGCGGTACGTTCCTTCCGGGGCGTGCCGCCCGTACCCTTGTTCCGTTGGCATCAAATAGTGGGTGCCAAGACTGGAGGCATTTCTCATGCTTATCGCTCAGCGTCCCTCGCTGACCGAAGAGGTCGTCGACGAGTACCGCTCCCGGTTCGTGATCGAGCCGCTGGAGCCGGGCTTCGGCTACACCCTCGGCAACTCCCTTCGCCGTACGCTCCTCTCCTCGATCCCCGGCGCTGCTGTCACCAGCATCCGGATCGACGGTGTCCTGCACGAGTTCACCACCGTGCCGGGCGTCAAGGAGGACGTCACCGACCTCATCCTGAACATCAAGCAGCTGGTCGTCTCCTCGGAGCACGACGAGCCGGTCGTGATGTACCTGCGCAAGCAGGGTCCCGGCCTGGTCACCGCTGCTGACATCGCCCCGCCGGCCGGCGTGGAGGTCCACAACCCGGACCTCGTTCTCGCGACGCTGAACGGCAAGGGCAAGCTGGAGATGGAGCTGACCGTCGAGCGCGGTCGCGGCTACGTCTCCGCCGTGCAGAACAAGCAGGTGGGCCAGGAGATCGGCCGGATCCCGGTGGACTCCATCTACTCGCCGGTGCTCAAGGTCACGTACAAGGTCGAGGCGACCCGTGTCGAGCAGCGCACCGACTTCGACAAGCTGATCGTCGACGTCGAGACCAAGCAGGCCATGCGTCCGCGTGACGCCATGGCTTCGGCCGGTAAGACCCTGGTCGAGCTGTTCGGTCTGGCGCGCGAGCTCAACATCGACGCCGAGGGCATCGACATGGGTCCGTCCCCGACGGACGCCGCGCTCGCCGCCGATCTGGCGCTGCCGATCGAGGAGCTCGAGCTCACCGTTCGTTCGTACAACTGCCTCAAGCGCGAGGGCATCCACTCCGTGGGTGAGCTCGTGGCGCGTTCCGAGGCCGACCTGCTCGACATCCGCAACTTCGGTGCGAAGTCGATCGACGAGGTCAAGGCGAAGCTGGCCGGCATGGGCCTGGCGCTCAAGGACAGCCCGCCCGGATTCGACCCGACGGCCGCGGCGGACGCGTTCGGCGCGGACGATGACGCGGATGCCGGGTTCGTCGAGACCGAGCAGTACTGAGCCGTGCGCCGGCGGTTGAGGCTCTGTTCTCAACCGCCGGACGGGCTTGATTTTCATACTTCCGGTGGGCGGCCGCCCGCCGGTAACTGACACCGGTACCTGATACGGCCGGTGCAGATCACAAGGAGAAACACCATGCCGCGTCCCACCAAGGGGGCCCGTTTCGGCGGCAGCGCCGCGCACGAGCGTCTGCTTCTCGCGAACCTCGCGAAGTCGCTGTTCGAGCACGGCCGCATCACCACGACCGAGGCCAAGGCCCGCCGCCTGCGTCCGGTCGCCGAGCGCCTGATCACCAAGGCGAAGAAGGGCGACATCCACAACCGTCGCCTGGTGCTGCAGTCGATCACGGACAAGGGCGTCGTCCACACGCTCTTCACCGAGATCGCTCCGCGTTACGCCGAGCGCCCGGGCGGCTACACCCGTATCACCAAGATCGGCAACCGTCGTGGCGACAACGCCCCGATGGCTGTGATCGAGCTGGTCGAGGGTGAGATCGCGAAGAAGGCGACCGTTGCCGAGGCCGAGGCCGCTGCCAAGCGCGCGGTCAAGGAAGACGCCCTCAAGAAGGACGAGGTCGTCGAGGACGCCAAGCCCGAGGGCGACGCCGCTGAGGCGGCCGAGTCCAAGGACGCCTGAGCGTATCGAAGGCTTGACGACGGGCCCGTATCCCTTCGGGGGTGCGGGCCCGTCCGCTTTGAGAGGATCTGTCGCGTGAGCGATGAGGTGGAGCCGGGGTACGTCCGGGTACGGCTGGATCTGTCGTACGACGGCAAGGACTTCTCCGGGTGGGCCAAGCAGGCCGGTGGGCGGCGGACCGTCCAGGGGGAGATCGAGGACGCGCTGCGTACGGTGACGCGGTCCTCGCAGACGTACGAACTGACCGTCGCCGGGCGCACCGATGCCGGAGTGCACGCGCGCGGGCAGGTCGCGCACGTCGATCTGCCCGAGAGCGTCTGGGCCGAGCACCGGGACAAGCTGCTGCGGCGGATGGCGGGGCGGCTCTCGCACGATGTGCGCGTCTGGAAGGTCGAGGAGGCCCCCGTCGGGTTCAACGCGCGTTTCTCGGCGATCTGGCGGCGGTACGCGTACCGGGTGACCGACAACCCTGGGGGCGTCGACCCGCTGCTGCGCGGTCATGTGCTGTGGCACGACTGGCCGTTGGACGTCGAGGCCATGAACGCGGCCGCGGCCGGGCTGGTCGGGGAGCACGACTTCGCGGCGTACTGCAAGAAGCGCGAGGGCGCCACCACCATTCGTGCACTGCAGCGGCTCGCGTGGGAGCGGGACGAGGCGGGGATTGTCACCGCGACCGTGAAAGCTGATGCCTTCTGCCACAACATGGTGCGCTCGCTGGTCGGCGCGCTGCTGTTCGTGGGGGACGGGCACCGGCCGGTGGAGTGGCCGGCGAAGGTGCTGGCCGCGGGGGTGCGGGACTCGGCCGTCCACGTGGTGCGGCCGCACGGCCTCACGCTGGAGGAAGTCGGTTACCCCGCCGACGAGCTGCTGGCCGCCCGGAACCGGGAGGCCCGCAACAAGCGGTCACTGCCGGGGTCACTGTCCGGCGGGAGCGGTGGCTGCTGCTGAGGCCTGGGCCTCGCCGCGGCGCACGATCTGACGGAACGTGAACTCCGCGAGGTCGTCGCCCGTCTGGAAGGCCTTGGTGTCGCCCTTGGTGACGGACTTGGCCTGGGTGTAGCCGGTGGCGGTGAAGTAGGCGTACCGGCCGTAGAAGTTGGCGGTGAACCGGCAGACAGGGCCACCCTTGCAGAAGGCACCGACGCCTGCGCCGGGGAGCGGGGCGACATTGCCCTGCGCCTGCTGGGCGGCCTTCTTGGCCTCAGCCTCGGTGCCGAAGACCGCTACGCCGACAGTGACGGCGATGCCGTCCTTGCTGTACGTGGCGCGGAAGACCTGGTCGCAGCCGTTCTTCTCGAGGACCGAGCCGAGCGCGCCCTGGGTCGCGGAGGGGCAGGTGCCGGTACGGGCGGTGGCGCCCTTGGCGTAGACCCGGTCGCCCATTGTCAGCTTCTTGCCCGGGAAGAGGATCTCCGCGCTCAGCGGCGCCGTGTCCTTCTTCTCGTCGGAGATGAAGTCCTTCGGGTTCGGCGGCGGCAGCGGCGCGACCGAGGAGAAGGACGGTTCGGGCCGGGTGGTGTCGCTGGGCAGGTCGGGGGGTGCGGGCAGCTCGCTCGCGTTCTTGTCCGCGGCCTGGTTGCCCTCACCACTGTTGGAGGAGACGATCGCGGTCGCCACGACGCCGGCGATCAGGGCGGTTGCGAGTGCGCCGCCGCCGACCAGCAGCCACCGCTTGCGGCGGGTGCGGGCGGCGGATGCGTCGGCCAGCGCGGCCCAGTCCGGTGTGTCCGCCTGCGCGCTCGCACGCAGGCCGAACGGGTCGGGTGCGGCCGGCCCGGAGTTGTAAGGGTCTTGTCCCCCGTACGGGTTCTGATTCTGTCCACCGGGACTCCACGGAGGTCCCCCCTGCCCAAAGGTCATGCCGCGCATCCTAAACCGGTTGGGCCAGGGGGACATCGGCGGCGAGAATCGGCGCATGGGACATCTCGAGGCGGCGCATCTGGAGTACTACCTACCGGACGGACGGGTGCTTCTCGGCGACGCCTCGTTCCGGGTGGGGGAGGGCGCGGTGGTCGCCCTGGTCGGGGCCAACGGCGCCGGCAAGACGACGCTGCTGCGGCTGATGGCGGGAGAGCTGCAGCCGCACGGCGGGACGGTGTCGGTCAGCGGCGGGCTCGGCGTGATGCGGCAGTTCGTCGGGTCGGTACGGGACGAGCGGACCGTACGGGATCTGCTGGTGTCGGTGGCGCAGCCGCGGATCAGGGAAGCGGCCGCGGCGGTGGACGCCGCGGAGCACGGGATCATGACGGTCGACGACGAGGCCGCGCAGATGCGGTACGCGCAGGCGCTGAGCGACTGGGCAGAGGCACGGGGGTACGAGGCCGAGACCGTCTGGGACATGTGCACGATGGCGGCGCTGGGTGTCCCGTACGAGAAGGCGCAGTGGCGCGAGCTGAAGACGCTGAGCGGGGGCGAGCAGAAGCGACTGGTGCTGGAGGCGCTGCTGCGGGGGCCTGACGAGGTGCTGCTGCTGGACGAGCCGGACAACTATCTGGACGTGCCGGGCAAGCGGTGGCTGGAGGAGCGGCTGAAGGAGACCCGTAAGACGGTCCTCTTCGTCTCCCACGACCGGGAGCTGCTGTCGCGGGCGGCGGAGCGGATCGTGAGCGTGGAGCCGAGTCCGGCGGGGTCGGACGTGTGGGTGCACGGCGGCGGGTTCGGTACGTATCACGAGGCGCGCAAGGAGCGTTTCGCGCGCTTCGAGGAGCTGAAGCGGCGCTGGGACGAGGAGCATGCGCGGCTGAAGGCGCTGGTGCTGAGGCTGCGGAACCAGGCGGCGATCAGCCCGGACATGGCGTCGCGGTACCGGGCGATGCAGACGCGCTTCAAGAAGTTCGAGGAGGCGGGGCCGCCGCCGGAGCCGCCGCGCGAGCAGGAGATCCGGATGCGGCTGCGGGGCGGGCGGACCGGGGTACGGGCGCTGACGTGTGCCGGTCTTGAGCTGACCGGCCTGATGAAACCGTTCGACCTGGAGGTCTTCTACGGGGAGCGGGTCGCTGTGCTCGGCTCGAACGGGTCGGGGAAGTCGCACTTCCTGCGGCTGCTGGCGGGGGATGCGGTCTCCCACACGGGGGAGTGGAAGCTGGGGGCGCGGGTGGTGCCCGGGCACTTCGCGCAGACGCATGCGCATCCGGAACTGCTGGGGCGGACGCTGGTCGACATCCTGTGGACGGAGCATGCGAAGGACCGGGGCGGTGCGATGAGCGTGCTGCGCCGGTACGAGCTGGAGCGCCAGGGGGACCAGCCCTTCGAGAAGCTGTCGGGCGGGCAGCAGGCGCGCTTCCAGATCCTGCTGCTGGAACTGGAGGGGACTACGGCGCTGCTGCTGGACGAGCCGACGGACAACCTGGACCTGGAGTCGGCTCAGGCGCTGCAGGAGGGGCTTGAGGCGTACGAGGGGACGGTGCTGGCGGTGACGCACGACCGGTGGTTCGCGCGGGCATTCGACCGGTATCTGGTGTTCGGGTCGGACGGGGTGGTGCGGGAGACTGGGGAGCCGGTGTGGGACGAGCGGAGGGTGGATCGGGTGCGATGACCTCGGCGGTCGGCGGTCGGCGGTCCGGGGTGCGGGGGCGCCTGCGGCGGGCTCTTCCCCTCCCCGCCCGTTTCCACAACCGGGGCTCCGCCCGGACCCCGTGGGTGAGAGGGGCACCGGGGGCGCGCCCCCTGACCCCCCGGGGGGTGCGGAAGCTCCGCGCAGGGGGGTCAGGGGGGTCGCGGGCGGCAGCGTCGCCGGGCGGGGATCGGGGGCTTCGCGTCGCATCCCGGCCGCCCGGCCCACGGCGTCCCGGGCCGGCCGGGACGCCGGCACCCCGCCCCGCAAGGCCCCGCCGGCCGCGGGTGCGCACCGGTCGGTGACCCGGGACGCCGGACGCGCCCTGACCGGTACACGTCACCGGTTTTGACCCGCCCGGGGGAGCGCGGGTATTCTTCTGGTTCGTTATGCGTATTGGCTTGCTCTATCTCACGTGAGGGGCCCTTACGCCGGTCCACCGGGCCGATGACCAGCGGCAGGCACACGGGTTGCGTCCCCGAGGTGCCGCCATGGCTGTCGTGATCGTCCGGGTGGCCCTGTCAGGACCCTTCCCCTAAGCCCTGGGGCTTGGGGAGGCCCCATCACTGAAGAAGCGAAGGCTACGACCGTGCGTACGTACAGCCCCAAGCCCGGCGATGTCACGCGCCAGTGGCACATCATCGACGCGCAGGACATTGTCCTGGGCCGTCTGGCGACTACGGCAGCGAACCTCCTCCGGGGCAAGCACAAGCCGATTTACGCCCCCCACATGGACATGGGCGACTTCGTCATCATCATCAACGCCGAGAAGGTTCACCTCTCCGGCAACAAGAAGACCCAGAAGATGGCGTACCGCCACTCCGGGTACCCGGGTGGTCTGCGCTCCGTCCGCTACGACGAGCTGCTTGCCAAGAGCCCGGAGAAGGCTGTGGAGAAGGCCATCAAGGGCATGATCCCCAAGAACACCCTGGGTCGTCAGATGCTCTCGAAGCTGAAGATCTACGCGGGCGAGAACCACCCGCACGCTGCCCAGCAGCCGGTCCCGTTCGAGATCACCCAGGTCGCGCAGTAGTTCCGGCCACCCCCTAAGACGTACAGAAAGATCTGAGGAGAATCGTGGCCGAGACCACTGCAGAGACCCCCGTCGAGGGCACCGAGGCTGAAGAGACCTTCGCCGAGGTGACCACCTTCGAGTCGGAGGTTCCCGTCGAGGGCGAGTACACCAGCGAGTCGCTGGCGTCCCGCTTCGGCGACCCCCAGCCGGCTGCCGGCCTGGGCCGTCGCAAGAACGCCATCGCCCGCGTCCGGATCGTTCCGGGCACCGGCAAGTGGAAGATCAACGGTCGCACCCTTGAGGAGTACTTCCCCAACAAGGTGCACCAGCAGGAAGTCAACGAGCCCTTCAAGGTGCTCGAGCTCGACAACCGCTACGACGTCATCGCCCGTATCTCGGGTGGCGGCGTCTCCGGCCAGGCCGGCGCCCTGCGCCTCGGCGTGGCCCGCGCCCTGAACGAGGCGGACGTGGACAACAACCGCGCCACGCTGAAGAAGGCCGGCTTCCTCTCCCGCGACGACCGTGCGGTCGAGCGTAAGAAGGCCGGTCTCAAGAAGGCCCGCAAGGCCCCGCAGTACAGCAAGCGCTAAATCGCACGCTGGCCTGTACGGCTTTCGTTCGCCCCGGCGGCACTCTCCGTGCTGCCGGGGCGTTCGTTTATCGACAACCTCGGGCGTAATAACGGGCTATGGCGCTCAGAGGCTTGCATTTTCGGAGCATTTTCGGAGGACAGCTGTGGGACGACTCTTCGGCACGGACGGCGTGCGCGGTGTCGCCAATGCGGATCTGACGGCGGAGCTCGCGCTCGGCCTGTCGGTCGCTGCGGCGCATGTGCTCGCCGAGGCTGGGACCTTTGAGGGACATCGGCCGACCGCCGTGGTCGGACGCGATCCGCGTGCGTCGGGAGAGTTTCTGGAGGCCGCCGTCGTGGCAGGCCTCGCAAGCGCGGGCGTGGACGTCCTGCGCGTCGGTGTGCTGCCCACCCCCGCGGTGGCGTACCTCACCGGTGCGCTGGGCGCCGACCTCGGCGTGATGCTTTCCGCGAGCCACAACGCCATGCCGGACAACGGCATCAAGTTCTTCGCGCGCGGCGGGCACAAGCTCGCCGACGAGCTCGAGGACCGTATCGAGACGGTGTACGAGCAGCACCGGACCGGTGAGCCGTGGGAGCGGCCGACCGGCGCCGGCGTCGGACGAGTGACGGACTACGACGAGGGCTTCGACAAGTACGTCGCGCACCTCATCGCCGTACTGCCGAACCGGCTCGACGGGCTGAAGGTCGTCCTCGACGAGGCGCACGGCGCGGCCTCCCGTGTCTCGCCCGAGGCCTTCGTGCGGGCCGGGGCCGAGGTCGTCACCATCGGCGCCCACCCGGACGGGCTCAACATCAACGACGGCTGCGGGTCCACCCACTTGGACCTGCTGAAGGCCGCAGTCGTCGAGCACGGCGCGGACTTCGGCATCGCGCACGACGGCGACGCGGACCGCTGCCTGGCCGTCGACGGCGCGGGGGAGGAAGTCGACGGAGACCAGATCCTGGCTGTGCTCGCCCTCGCTATGCGCGAGGCCGGGACGCTGCGCAAGGACACCGTCGTCGCCACCGTCATGTCCAACCTCGGTTTCAAGCTGGCGATGGAACGTGAGGGTCTGCAGTTGGTGCAGACCGCGGTCGGCGACCGGTACGTCCTGGAGTCGATGAAGGCCGAGGGCTACGCGCTCGGCGGCGAGCAGTCCGGGCATGTCATCGTGCTCGATCACGCCACGACCGGAGACGGCACGCTCACCGGCCTGATGCTGGCGGCGCGCGTCGCAGCGACGGGCCGCTCGCTGGCCGATCTCGCGGGGGTCATGGACCGGCTGCCACAGGTGCTCATCAATGTGCCGGACGTGGACAAGTCGCGGGTCAACACCTCCGCGGAGCTGACGGGCGCCGTCGCCGAGGCGGAGCGCGAGCTGGGCGCCACCGGCCGCGTACTGCTGCGTCCGTCGGGTACGGAGCCGCTCGTACGGGTGATGGTGGAGGCCGCCGACATCGAGCAGGCCCGCTCGGTGGCCGGGCGGCTGGCCGATGCGGTGAAGTCCGCGCTCGGCTGACCCGATCAGGCAACGCGATACGCCGCCCGACCCCTGACGGGGCCGGGCGGCGTATCGCGTATATCGCCTGTCAGAGCAGCGACTTGGCCGCCGTACGCTTCCGCTGCAACGCCCAGAAGTACTTCTGGGCGAGCAGCGTCAGCGTGCCCGCCAGCACAATGCCCAGCAGATTGAGCAGCAGTTGCTCCGTCGAGCCCCACGCCTGCTTGTACTCCTGATAGCTGAAAGCCACCGCCGCGTTCGCCGCCGCCGGGACGGTGGTGACCGAGATCGCCACACCCACCAGCGCACCCGCCTTCGCCGAGGTCAGGGAAAGCGTGCCGGCAGCACCCGCCAGGACCGCGACCACGAACGAGAACCAGTCCGGGCGGTAGATGAAGTTGGTGTTGGGGCGTTCTGCTGAGAGCTTCGCCGCCTCGAAGAGGTTCACCCAGTCCATGAAGTAGCTGAAGACCACCGTGACGAGCATCGCCGCGGCGAAGCCCACGATCAGCGCCAGGAACGAGCGCCACGCGAGGCGCGGGGCGCGCTGCACCAGCGCCGTGCAGAAGCCCGCCAGCGGGCCGAACTCCGGGCCCACCGCCATCGCGCCCACGATCAGGATCGCGTTGTCGAGCACCACGCCGCACGCCGCGATCATCGTCGCCAGCGCCAGGAACGCGATGTACGTGACCGAGAGCGTCGACTCCTCGTGCGTCGCGTCCGTCAGGTGCTCCCACAGCACCGCGTCCGCGCCCTCGCCCGGAGCCTCTTCCTCCGCCTCGTCGGCACGGCTGGACAGCGACAGGTCGATGTTCTCGACGGCGATCGAGCCGGACTCGTCGATGCCGAGCGCCCGCAGACCACCGATCAGTTCGTCGCCCGCCTCGCGCGCGACATCGCACATCACAAGGTCGCCCGGGGGATTGCGGGCGGCGCCGGGGATGACCGCGAGGTGCGCCGTGCCGACGGTCCTCTCGATCAGCCGGACCACTTCGGCGGTGCGGTCGGCCGGGGTGATCAGGCGAAGGTGCAGCACGCAGGCGGCTCCTCGGAGTTGGCGTCGCAGTTGCGTCGGAGTACGCGTCAGAGCTTGCGCAGTGACAGGCGCTGGACCTTGTGGTCCGGGCCCTTGCGCAGCACCAGCGTGGCACGGCCGCGCGTCGGAGCCACGTTCTCCAGCAGATTGGGCTTGTTGATGGTGCGCCACATCGTACGGGCGTAGTCCAGTGCCTCCTCCTCGGAGACCTGGGTGTACTTCCGGAAGTACGAGGAGGGGTTCTGGAACGCCGTCTCGCGCAGCTTGCGGAAGCGGTTGAGGTACCAGGTCTCGATGTCCTCGGGACGGGCGTCGACGTACACACTGAAGTCGAAGTAGTCGGCGAGGCCGACTCGCGTACGGCCGTCCTTCCCGGGCAGGGCCGGCTGCAGGACGTTGATGCCCTCGACGATCAGGATGTCGGGGCGGCGGACGGTGAGGCGCTCGCCCGGCACGATGTCGTAGATCAGGTGGGAGTAGACCGGGGCGGTGACCTCGTCCTTGCCCGCCTTGATGTCGGCGACGAAACGGGTCAGGGCGCGCCGGTCGTACGACTCGGGGAAACCCTTGCGCGACATCAGTCCGCGGTCCTGGAGCTCCCTCATGGGGAGCAGAAAGCCGTCGGTGGTGACGCGCTCGACCCGCGGGTGCTCGGGCCAGCGGGCCAGCAGAGCCTGGAGCAGACGGGCGACGGTGGACTTGCCGACCGCGACGGAGCCGGCGACTCCTATGACGAAGGGGGTGCCGCGCTGCTCGCCGTGGCCGTTGCCGGCGTCGCCCAGGAACGTGTTGAGCGCTCCGCGCAGACCGGCGGAGGCCTGTACGTACAGATTGAGCAGTCGGGACAGCGGGAGGTAGACGTCCCGTACCTCGTCCAGGTCGATGACATCGCCGAGACCGCGCAACCGCTCGACCTCCTCGGCGGTGAGGGGGAGCGGAGTTCTGTCGCGCAGAGCGCTCCACTCCGCGCGGGTCAGGTCGACATACGGCGTCGACGCGTGCTCGGCCCGGCGTTGGGCGCTTCGTGGCGGCGAAGAGATCACACGATCATTGTCGCGGCTTCAAGGACGCCGTGGCGGGTGGGATCGGTCACGCGGGGGAATCGCGGTGGGTGGGCCGGCGCTGCGGCGCTCCTCGCTGGACGAGGTGTTTCTGGCCCTGACCGGAGACCGGGCGGGAGCCCGAGCGACCCGACGACGCCGCCGACGCCGAGCCGGACGAGAGCGAGCTGGAGAAGGCGGTGAGCTCCGCAGGACAGCGACGACGATCACCGCCCCGCTGACCAAATCGGGCCAGGTGCGGCCGCTGGCGGTGCTGTCCGCGTCGAGACGTTGCCGGGCTGGCTCCAAGCATGGGGCGACGTCAATCCGGTCACTCATCTGTCGGACGCGTTCCGAGGTCTGCTGCTGGGCGGCGAGGTGGCCGAGCCGGTGCTCTGGTCGCTGCTGCGGGCCGCCGGGACAGCCGCGGTGTTCTACCCGCTGGCGATGCGGGCGTACCGGGTTAACGCCTGACAGGGCCCGTGCGCGCCTGTCTGCCCGGGACGTGACGGGCGGGGGGTCGTAGGCTGCGGCCATGTGCGGAATCGTGGGTTACGTCGGCGGACAGTCGGCGCTTGATGTGGTCGTCGCGGGCCTCAAGCGGCTCGAGTACCGGGGCTACGACTCGGCCGGCGTGGCGGTACTCGCCGACGGCGGGCTGGCCGCGGCGAAGAAGGCGGGCAAGCTCCTCAACCTGGAGAAGGAGCTGGTGGACCGGCCGCTGCCGACCGGGACCACCGGCATCGGGCACACCCGGTGGGCCACGCACGGCGGGCCGACCGACGCCAACGCCCATCCCCATCTGGACAACGCGGGGCGCGTCGCCGTCGTACACAACGGGATCATCGAGAACTTCGCGGCGCTGCGGGCCGAGTTGGAGACACGCGGGCACGAGCTGGCGTCGGAGACCGACACCGAGGTCGTGGCGCATCTGCTCGCGGAGTCGTTCTCCTCGTGCGGGGATCCGGCCGAGTCGATGCGGCAGGTGTGCCGGCAGCTCCAGGGCGCCTTCACGCTGGTCGCCGTGCACGCGGACGAGCCGGATGTGGTGGTCGGCGCGCGGCGGAACTCCCCACTGGTGGTGGGCGTTGGGGAAGGTGAGTCCTTCCTCGCGTCGGACGTGGCCGCGTTCATCGCCCACACGCGGTCCGCGATCGAGCTGGGGCAGGACCAGGTGGTGGAGCTCCGCCGGGACGGCGTGATGGTCACCGACTTCGACGGTGCGCCCGCTCAGGTGCGGACGTACCACGTGGACTGGGACGCTTCCGCGGCCGAAAAGGGGGGCTATGACTACTTCATGCTCAAGGAGATCGCCGAGCAGCCCAAGGCTGTCGCCGATACCTTGCTGGGGCGGATCGACGCCGGCGGGTCGCTGACGCTCGACGAGATCCGGATCCCGGTGTCCGTGCTGCGGGAGGCCGACAAGGTCGTCATCGTGGCATGCGGCACCGCCTTCCACGCCGGGCTGATCGCCAAGTACGCCATCGAGCACTGGACCCGCATCCCGTGCGAGGTGGAGCTGGCGAGCGAGTTCCGCTACCGGGACCCCATCCTGGACCAGCGGACGCTGGTGATCGCGATCTCCCAGTCCGGCGAGACCATGGACACCCTGATGGCGCTGCGGCACGCGCGTGAGCAGGGCGCGAAGGTGCTGGCCATCTGCAACACGAACGGCTCGACGATTCCGCGCGAGTCCGACGCCGTGCTGTACACGCACGCGGGTCCCGAGGTCGCGGTCGCGTCGACCAAGGCGTTTTTGACGCAGCTGGTGGCGTGTTATCTGGTGGCGCTGTATCTGGGGCAGGTGCGCGGCACCAAATGGGGCGACGAGGTCCAGGCCGTCATCCGGGACTTGGCGCAGATCTCGGGGGCGGTCGAGCGGGTCCTGGAGACGATGGAGCCGGTACGGGAGCTGGCGCGCTCGCTCGCAGACAAGAACACGGTGCTGTTCCTGGGGCGGCATGTGGGCTATCCGGTGGCACTGGAGGGCGCGCTGAAGCTCAAGGAGCTGGCGTACATGCACGCGGAGGGCTTCGCGGCGGGCGAGCTCAAGCACGGGCCGATCGCGCTGATCGAGGAGGATCTGCCGGTGGTGGTTGTGGTGCCGTCGCCGCGTGGGCGTTCGGTGCTGCACGACAAGATCGTCTCCAATATCCAGGAGATCAGGGCGCGCGGGGCGCGGACGATCGTGATCGCGGAGGAGGGGGACGAGACGGTCGTGCCGTACGCGGATCACCTGATCCGGATCCCGGCCACGCCGACGCTGCTGCAACCGCTCGTGTCGACCGTGCCGTTGCAGGTCTTCGCGTGCGAGCTGGCGACGGCGCGCGGCAACGAGGTCGACCAGCCGAGGAACCTCGCGAAGTCTGTCACCGTCGAATGATCATCGGGGTGGGGATCGACGTCGCGGAGATCGACCGGTTCGCCGCGACGATGCGGCGTACGCCGGGCATGGCCGGACGGCTGTTCCTGGAGCGGGAGTTGCTGCTGCCCAGCGGTGAGCAGCGGGGATACGCCTCCTTGGCGGCGCGGTTCGCCGCGAAGGAGGCGGTCGCCAAGGCGCTCGGCGCGCCGGCCGGGCTGCACTGGACGGACGCTGAGGTGTACGTCGAGGACAGCGGGCAGCCGCGGCTGCGGGTGCGCGGGACGGTGGCGGCGCGGGCGGCCGAGCTCGGCGTGCGGTCCTGGCATGTGTCGCTCAGTCACGACGCGGGGGTGGCGTCGGCCGTGGTGATCGCGGAGGGTTGACCGTATGCGTACCGCTTACAGCGTGGAGACCGTACGGGCCGCCGAGGCCGAACTGATGGCGCGCCTGCCGCAGGGCGCGCTCATGGACCGGGCCGCTGCCGGGCTCGCCGCGGCCTGTGCGGATCTGCTGGGCCGGGTGTACGGCGCGCGGGTGGTGCTGCTCGTCGGTAGTGGGGACAACGGCGGCGACGCGCTGTACGCGGGGGCGCGGCTGGCGCGGCGGGGAGCTGGGGTGTCGGCGGTGCCGCTGGGGGCGCGCATCCATGAGGGCGGCCTCGCGGCCCTGCTCGGCGCGGGCGGGCGGGTCGCGGACGACCCCTTCGAGGTGCTGGCCGCCGCGGACCTGGTACTGGACGGCATCACCGGGATCGGCGGGCACGGCGGGCTGCGTCCTGACGCGTTGCCGGTGGCGCGGGCCGCGCGCGGGTCCAGCGCGGTCGTCGTCGCGGTGGATCTGCCGAGTGGCGTGGAGGCGGACACCGGGGAGGTGCGGGGCGAGGCGCTGCGCGCGGATGCGACGGTGACCTTCGGTACGTACAAGCCGGGGCTGCTGATCGACCCGGCCAAGGAGTACGCGGGGACGGTGCGGCTCGTCGGCATCGGTCTGGAGGCGCACCTGCCGTCCGTGCCTGACCTTGAGGCGCTCCAACACGCGGATGTGGCACGGCTGTTGCCGGTGCCGGCAGTGGAGAGCGACAAGTACCGGCGGGGCGTTGTGGGCGTCGTCGCCGGGTCCGCGCGCTACCCGGGCGCGGCGGTGCTCGCGGTCGCGGGCGCGCTGCGCGGCGGCGCGGGGGCGGTGCGGTACGTCGGGCCCGCGACCGAGGCCGTGATCGCCCGGTTCCCGGAGGCCCTGGTCCACAGCGGACCCCCGTCGAAGGCGGGCCGGGTGCAGGCGTGGGTCGTCGGCCCGGGGCTCGGCGACGGACTGGATGTCGTACAGGACGTACTGGGCTCCGACGTGCCGGTCCTGGTCGACGCGGACGGCCTGCGGCCGCTCGACGCGTCGGTGCTGCGGGACCGCGGCGCGCCCACGCTGTTGACCCCGCACGCGGGGGAGGCGGCCGCGCTGCTGGGCGTACCGCGCGAGGAGGTGGAGTCCGCGCGGCTCGCGTCCGTGCGGGAACTTGCCTCGCGCTACGGAGCGACGGTGCTGCTCAAGGGCTCGACGACACTGGTCGCCGAGCCGGACGGCGGCCGTTGCCCGGTCAGGGTGAACCCCATGGGCACGCCCTGGCTGGCGACGGCCGGCAGCGGCGACGTCCTGTCAGGCCTGGCCGGCGCGCTGCTTTCGGCGGGCCTCGACGCGCGGGACGCGGGCTCGGCGGCGGCGTACCTGCACGGCCTGGCGGCCCGCCACGCGATCACGGAGGGCGCGCCGATCACGGCGTACGAGGTGGCGGGGGCGCTGCGGTCGGCGTGGCGCGACGTGCAGGAGTGCAGCAGCGACGTGCAGTAGTGACCTGCATGAGTGACCTTCAGTAGCGACCTGCAGCAATGACGTGCGGTACTGACCTGCAGGAATGACGAGCAGAAGTGACGGGCCCGGCGAGCCGCGACCTCGCCGGAACAGCCCCCGTTCCCCGAAACCGTGATCAACCGCACACGCGCATACTTGTTCAACCCCGCACCGGTTGTACGACCGCTGTCGTACCCCTCTGAGACACTGGGCGCGATGAGCCAGACGCTGCCCCTCCGCGCCCGCGCCGAGATCGACCTCGCGGCCCTGCGCGCCAATGTGCGTGCGCTGCGTGCCCGCGCGCCCCGTGCTGCCCTCATGGCCGTGGTGAAGTCGGACGCGTACGGACACGGCATGGTGCCCTGCGCCAAGGCCGCGCTCGCGGCCGGGGCGACCTGGCTCGGGACCGCCACGCCGCACGAGGCTCTCGCCCTGCGCGCGGCAGGCATCCAGAGCAGGATCATGTGCTGGCTGTGGACGCCCGGCGGGCCCTGGCGCGAGGGCATCGAGGCCGATCTGGACATGTCCGTGAGCGGCCTGTGGGCCCTCACGGAGGTCACCGCCGCCGCCCGTGAGGCCGGGCGACCGGCGCGGATTCAGCTCAAGGCCGACACCGGGCTCGGGCGCAACGGCTGCCAGCCCGCCGACTGGCCCGAGCTCGTATCCGCCGCACTCGCCGCCGAGGCCGAGGGCACCGTCGAGGTCACCGGGCTCTGGTCGCACTTCGCCTGTGCCGACCAGCCCGGGCACCCCTCCATCGCCGCCCAGCTGGACGTGTTCCGCCAGATGGTGGCGTACGCCGAGAAGGCGGGCATCGAGCCCGAGGTCCGGCACATCGCCAACTCCCCGGCGACGCTGACCCTCCCTCAGACGCACTTCGATCTCGTACGGACGGGCATCGCGATGTACGGCGTCTCGCCCAGCCGCGAGCTCGGCACGTCGGCGGACTTGGGGCTGCGGCCCGTGATGACGCTCGCCGCCTCCGTGGCGCTGGTCAAGCAGGTCCCGGCGGGCCACGGCGTCAGCTACGGACATCACTACGTCACGGCGGACGAGACGACGCTCGGCCTCATCCCCCTCGGCTACGCGGACGGCATCCCGCGCCATGCCTCCGGCCGCGGGCCGGTCCTGGTCGGTGGGGAGTGGCGACGAGTGGCCGGCCGGGTCGCCATGGACCAGTTCGTAGTCGATCTTGGCGGGCAGAAGATCCAGGAAGGTGCCGAAGCGCTGTTGTTCGGACCGGGCGACCGGGGCGAGCCGAGCGCGGAGGACTGGGCGCAGGCGGCGGACACCATCGCGTACGAGATCGTCACCCGCATCGGAGCGAGAGTTCCGCGCGTCTTCCTGAACCAGGACCCCGAAGAGTAGGAGCGGCACGGTGAGCGAGACCAGCACGGGGCCCGTTGTGGCCGCCGCGGCGACGGCTGCCACGACGGGCAACTGGCGCCGGGCGGGCATCGCAGGCGCCGCGATAGGCGTGATCGCCACCGGCGCGGCCGCGGGCGTCGCGCTCGAACGCCTCACGGTCGGCCGCGGCATGCGCAAGAAGGCGCGGCTCGCGCTGGACGCGTCGGGCCCGTACGGCTCTCTGCGCGGCCTGCCGGGCAAGGCGATCGCCGACGACGGCACCGAGCTCTACTACGAGGCCGACGACGTGGACCCGGAAGCGGACGCACCGCGCCGCCGCCGGCTCTTCGGCCGCAAGGCGCCCGCCCCGGTCACTGTCGTCTTCAGCCATGGCTACTGCCTGAGCCAGGACTCCTGGCACTTCCAGCGCGCGGCCCTGCGCGGCCTGGTGCGCACCGTGTACTGGGACCAGCGCAGCCACGGCCGGTCGGCCAGGGGAGCGGCCCAGTCCGGCCCGGACGGCGTGCCGGTCACCATCGACCAGCTGGGCCGCGACCTCAAGGCGGTCATCGACGCGGCCGCGCCCGAGGGCCCGCTGGTGCTGGTCGGGCACTCCATGGGCGGGATGACGGTGATGGCGCTCGCCGAGTGCTTCCCCGAGCTGGTACGGGAGCGGGTCTCCGGAGTCGTCTTCGTCGGCACCTCGGCCGGCAAGCTCGGCGAGGTCAACTACGGCCTGCCGGTCGCAGGCGTGAACGTGGTGCGCCGGGTGCTCCCGGGCGTGCTCAAGGCGCTCGGCTCGCAGGCCGAACTGGTCGAGCGGGGCCGCCGCGCCACCGCCGACCTCTTCGCAGGCCTCATCAAGCGGTACTCGTTCTCGTCCAAGGATGTGGACCCGGCGGTGGCCCGGTTCGCGGAGCGGATGATCGAGGGCACGCCGATCGATGTGGTCGCGGAGTTCTACCCGGCGTTCGTGGAGCACGACAAGGCCGAGGCGCTCGACATCTTCCTCGAAGTGCCGGTGCTCGTTCTGGCCGGGGACAAGGATCTGGTGACCCCGAGCACGCACAGCGAGGCAATCGCGGACCTGCTGCCGGACTCGGAGCTGGTGATCGTGCCGGACGGCGGGCATCTGGTGATGCTGGAGCACCCGGAGGTCGTCACGGACCGGCTGGCCGACCTGCTCGCCCGGGTCGGCGCGGTCCCGGCACCGGCTAACGTTGGCCCGTATGGAAGCACCGCACAGCCCGGCGGCTGAGAGCGCCACCCTTTCCACCAGCGCCAACCACTCCACCAGCGTCGCCCGTCTCCCCGTCGAGTCCCCCGAGCAGATGCAGGAGTTGGGTCGCCGGCTCGCGAAGCTGCTGCGCCCCGGCGACCTGGTGATGCTCACCGGCGAGCTCGGCGCGGGCAAGACGACGCTGACCCGTGGGCTGGGCGAGGGCCTCGGCGTCCGTGGCGCCGTCACATCCCCGACCTTCGTCATCGCCCGCGTCCACCCCTCGCTGACCGGCGGCCCTGCCCTCGTGCACGTGGACGCCTACCGGCTGGGCGGCGGCCTCGACGAGATGGAGGACCTCGATCTCGACGTCTCGCTGCCGGAATCGGTGGTGGTCGTGGAGTGGGGCGTCGGCAGGGTCGAGGACCTCTCGGACGACCGGCTGCATGTGCTGATCCACCGGAAGGTCGGCGACACGGACGACGACCGCCGCGAGGTCACCCTGACGGGCTTCGGCGCGCGCTGGGCAACGGTCGACCTGACGGCCGTGGGGGCCTGAGCCGTACTCCACCGGCGTGTGCATGTCGTGGGTGTGTACGTTCCGACAAGACGTCGGCAAAATGTTGCGCGGGATGTGCCGGGCATGGTCACATGGTATCGAGCAGGTTAGGTCTGCCTAACCACGACTGCCCCCGGAGCCCCAGGAGGCGTCCATGTCGGCATCCGAGCGCGAATCCCAGTCACGGCAGCATCCGGAGCGGCCGCAGGCGCTGACGCCGTCGGCCCTGTCGATGCGCGATCTTCTGGCGTCGTGCGCGGCGGCCAGCGCGGTCTCCACTCCGCCCCGTGAGGAACGGCTCCCCGAGGAGCGTGAAACTCGGCGCGACGCCGCGTAGTCCGTACGAGCTAAGCGCTGCCGGCTACCGGCTACGGGACGACGACGACCTTCGAGCCGATCGACGCGAACTCCCACATCGCGTCGCCGTCCGCCCGCTTCATCCGTACGCCGCCGGTCTTCTTCTCCGGGTTCGGGCTCGCCATCGCCCCGTTCACCGCCGCGCTGAAGCCGATGGCCACATCGTTGACGCTCGCGAACCGCACCACATGCTCGATCGGCACTCCGTCCGACCCGGGGACGGTGCCGGACCGCGAGGTCACCGCGTACACACCGGGCGGTGGGCTGACTGTCGACGGCATGACCTCGAAGGTCCGCGTAAGCTTCCCCTTCTCGCCCACCAGCCACACGCGCCGCTCGGACAGCGAGTACACCACGCGTACGCCGGTGCCCGACTTCGCGGGCAGCGCCAGCGGGTTCTTGGACTTGTTCTTTGGGCCGCCGGAGGCGTGCGCGGACGGGACCGCACTGGGGGTCTTGGGCTTGCCGAGCTGGTCCGGGGCGCTCGCCGACGCCTGGAAGGCGAGGAAACCGACGGCGGCCAGAGCGGCCGCCGTGAGCCCGGCCACGAGTCCCGAGCTGCTGCGTGCCACCGTGCCCACCTTTCGAAAGTACGTATCCCGGGTGACGGTAGCAGCAGCCGCACCCTTGGTCGCGGCACCGTGCCCGGGTGCAGGAGCCGTAGGCTGTTTGCGTGCTCTTGCTCGCCGTTGATACCGCCACGCCCGCCGTCACCGCCGCCCTCCACGACGGCAATTCCGTCGTCGCCGAGTCCAGTCGCGTCGACGCCCGCCGGCACGGGGAACTGCTGCTGCCCGCCGTCGACCGGGTCCTGGCCGAGGCCGGGGTGAAGCTCGACGCCGTCACCGCCGTGGTGGCCGGGGTCGGCCCCGGTCCGTACACCGGGCTGCGCGTCGGACTGGTCACGGCCTCGACCTTCGGCTCGGCGCTGGGCGTTCCGGTGTACGGGCTGTGCACGCTGGACGGGCTGGCGTACGCCTCCGGTCTGGAAGAGCCGTTCGTGGTGGCGACGGACGCGCGCCGCAAAGAGGTGTACTGGGCGCGGTACGAATCCGCCCGCGGCCGCGTGAGCGAGCCCGCCGTGGACCGGCCCGCCGACATCGCCGAGCAGGTCGCGGGTCTGCCCGCGGTCGGCGCCGGTGCGCTGCTCTACCCCGAGACGTTCCCGGACGCCCGCGGGCCCGAGCACGTCTCGGCCGGGGCGCTGGCCGCGCTGGCCGCCGAGAGGCTGGCGGCCGGGGATGACTTCTTGCCGCCGCTGCCGCTGTATCTGCGCCGGCCGGACGCCCAGGTGCCGAAGAACTACAAGGTGGTCACGCCGAAGTGACCGAACGAACGACCGACCGACCCACGGCTGTGCTGCGTGAGATGCGCTGGTGGGACCTGGAGCATGTGCTCGCGCTCGAGCACGCGCTGTTCCCGGAGGACGCCTGGTCGGCCGGGATGTTCTGGTCCGAGCTCGCCCATGCGCGTGGCCCGCGCGCCACCCGCCGCTATGTGGTGGCCGAGGCGGACGGGAAGATCGTCGGGTACGCGGGCCTCGCGGCGGCCGGCGGCCTCGCAGACGTACAGACGATCGCCGTCGCCCGCGACCAGTGGGGCACGGGACTCGGCTCCCGGCTCCTGACCGACCTGCTGCAGCACGCCACCGCCTTCGAGTGCGACGAGGTGCTCCTCGAAGTGCGCGTGGACAACACCAGGGCCCAGAAGCTGTACGAGCGCTTCGGCTTCGAGCCCATCGGATTCCGCCGCGGCTACTACCAGCCGGGCAATGTCGACGCCCTCGTCATGCGGCTCCACGTACAAGGAACAGAGACTTAACTGATGGCTGACGAACCGCTCGTACTGGGCATCGAGACCTCCTGCGACGAGACCGGCGTCGGCGTCGTCCGCGGTACGACCCTGCTCGCGGACGCCGTCGCGTCCAGCGTGGACACACACGCCCGGTTCGGCGGTGTGGTGCCCGAGATCGCGTCACGCGCGCATCTGGAGGCGATGGTTCCGACCATCGAGCGCGCCCTGAAGGACGCGGGCGTCTCGCCGCGCGACCTGGACGGCATCGCGGTGACGGCGGGGCCGGGCCTGGCGGGCGCGCTGCTGGTCGGGGTCTCGGCGGCGAAGGCGTACGCATACGCGCTGAACAAGCCGCTGTACGGGGTGAACCACCTGGCCTCGCACATCTGCGTCGACCAGCTGGAGCACGGACCGCTGCCCGAGCCGACGATGGCGCTGCTGGTGAGCGGTGGCCACTCGTCCCTGCTGCTCGCGCCCGACATCACATCCGACGTACGGCCGATGGGCGCCACGATCGACGATGCGGCGGGCGAGGCCTTCGACAAGATCGCGCGGGTCCTTGACCTGGGGTTCCCGGGTGGTCCGGTGATCGACCGGCTGGCGAAGGAGGGCGATCCGGCGGCGATCGCGTTCCCGCGCGGCCTCACCGGTCCGCGCGACCCGGTGTACGACTTCTCCTTCTCGGGGCTCAAGACCTCGGTGGCCCGCTGGATCGAGGCCAGGCGGGCGGCGGGCGAGGAGGTGCCCGTACGGGATGTGGCGGCGTCCTTCCAGGAGGCGGTCGTCGATGTGCTGACCCGCAAGGCGGTGCGCGCCTGCCAGGACCAGGGCGTCGACCACCTGATGATCGGCGGCGGCGTGGCCGCCAACTCGCGGCTGCGGGCGCTGGCCCGGGACCGCTGCGAGCGGGCGGGGATCCGGCTGCGGGTGCCGCGGCCGGGGCTGTGCACGGACAATGGCGCGATGGTGGCGGCGCTCGGGGCGGAGATGGTGGCGCGGGGAAGGCCGGCCTCCGACTGGGAGCTGTCCGCGGACTCGTCGCTTCCGGTGACGGATCCCCATGTCCCGGGACAGGCCCACGATCACGATCACGTGCACGAGATCAGCAAGGACAACCTCTACTCATGACGGTGGCGCTGATGTGGGAGGCCCGGGCGGTGCAGGGCAGGGGCGCGGAGCTGCTCGAATGGGCGCGGGCCCAGGAACTGGCGCGTGAGCCGGTGCGCCGCGAGACGTTCCGGGCGCCTGGGGACCGGGTGCTGGTGATCACCTGGTGGGATGCCCTCTACGACGCCGAGCTGCCCGAAATCCCCGAGCCGGACGCCGAGTTGATCACACGGGCGGTGCACCGCTGGCGCTTCGAATCGCTGGAGACCCTGCCCTCCTGAGCCCCTCCTGAGCCCGTTCTGAGCCGTCGTGAGCAGTCCAGTGGCCGCTCCGGGAATCTCTCAGAAGAATTCTCCGAAGAATCTGCCGGCGGATGTCGATCCGGCCGTCTCCCGTTCGACGCATGGGTGAGAGGCGGGGAACGGCCCGCTCTGAAGACCCGAGGAGTCACCATGCCGCGCTACCTGACCATGGTCCGCGTCAACGAGAGCGAGATGCCCGCCGAGGGCCCGAGCCCCGAGCTCATGGAGCGGATGGGCAAGCTGATCGAGGAGATGACCAAAGCCGGAGTCCTGCTCGACACCAACGGGCTCACCCCGACCTCGCAGGGCACCCGCGTCACCTGGTCCGGCGGAAAGCTGACCGTCACCGACGGTCCCTTCACCGAGAGCAAGGAGGTCGTCGGCGGCTACGCCATCATCCAGGCCAAGGACAAGGCCGAGGTCCTCGAATGGACCAAGCGCTTCCTGCAGGTCCACGAGGACCACTGGAACGTCACCTCCGAGATCCGCGAGATCGCCGAGGGATGAAACGTTTGCCGCCGGACTGCGGGAGTGCTCTGATGAGTGCCCGTGACGGCAGCGAGCGCGGTGGAAGCGGTATTCAGGATCGAGTCGGCGCGGATCATCGCCGGTGTCACCCCCATCGTGAGGGACGTGGGCATCGCCGAGGAGCTCGCGCAGGACGCTCTGGTCGCCGCGCTGGAGCAGTGGCCGCAGTCAGGTGTCCCGGAGAAGCCGGGCGCCTGGCTCATGGCCACCGCCAAGCACCGCGCGATCGATCTCGTACGCCGTCGCGAGACGTACGCACGCAAGCTGGCGGAGGTCGGGCGCGCGCTGGAGGACGTACCGCCGCCGGAGCCGCCGGACCCGGCTTCCGGTGACGACATCGACGACGACCTGCTGCGGCTGATCTTCACCGCCTGCCATCCGGTGCTCTCCACCGAGGCGCGGATCGCGCTCACACTGCGGCTGCTGGGCGGTCTTACGACGGAGGAGATCGCGCGTGCCTTCCTGGCCGCGGAGCCGACCGTCGCGCAGCGCATCGTCCGCGCGAAACGCGCGCTCGCCAAGGCGGGCGTTCCCTTCGAGGTGCCGTACGGCTCCGAGCGCGCCGAACGCCTCTCGTCGGTGCTGGAAGTCATCTACCTCGTCTTCAACGAGGGCTACTCCGCGACCGCCGGCGACGACTGGCAGCGCCCGGCGCTGTGCGAGGACGCGCTGCGGCTCGGCCGCGTGCTGGCGGGCCTGATGCCCAAGGAGCCCGAAGTCCACGGCCTGGTCGCGCTGATGGAGATCCAGGCATCGCGCACGGCCGCCAGGACCGGACCCGAGGGAGAGCCGGTGCTGCTCGCCGACCAGAACCGGACCCGCTGGAACCAGCTCCTGATCCGGCGCGGTTTCGCGGCGCTGCAGCGGGCGGGCAACGGACCGTACGCGCTCCAGGCCGCGATCGCCGCCTGCCATGCGCGGGCGGTGACGTACGAGGACACGGACTGGGCGGCGATCGCGACGCTGTACGGGCAGCTCGCGGCGCTCACTGAGTCCCCGGTCGTGGAGCTGAACCGGGCGGTCGCGGTCTCGATGGCCGAAGGCCCGGCGGCGGGCCTGGAGTTGGCGGACGCGCTGGCGGAGGAGCCCGCGCTGAAGGAGTACCACTTGCTGCCGAGCGTGCGCGGGGATCTGCTGGCACGGCTGGGCCGACGGACTGAAGCGCGGGCGGAGTTCGAACGGGCGGCGTCCCTGACCCGTAACGCACGGGAGAAGGAGTTGCTGCTGGAAAGGGCCTCACGCGCCGAGTCCGAGTCCTAGCCCGAAGTACATGACCGAACATCTCAAGCAGGCGCGGTCCTCATAGTCGAGCTCCCGGAGCCGGTCGGGTTCTCCCTGGCAGACGTCCCTTTGATGACGGGCCGGGCTTCATCCTCTGGCTGACCGGTCTGATCGGTGTCGCGAAGGGCGTGAGCCACTACCGGTGGGCTCTGCGGCTGCTGGTCGGCGCGCCGACGGTCGCGGTGGGCGGCGCGCACCGCTGAGTCGCCGGTGCCGCGTCGTGATCCGCCGGACACGCGCCGGCAACGGGTATCGACAGTGCGGCAGTTGCAAACGAGAAGGGCGGTGTGACCCGGCTTACACCGGTCGCCCGATCAGCATCGTCGGCGCCCCCGCCACCCTCGTCAGGAACACTGTCGCCGCGTTCGGCCCCTGCGGCTTCACCTTGCGGCGCAGCTCCTCCGGCTCCACCGCCGAGCCGCGCTTCTTCACCGTCAGTACGCCAACCCCGCGCTCCCGCAGCAGCGCCTTCAACCTCTTCAGACTGAAGGGGAGTTCATCGGTGATCTCGTACGCCGTCGCGTACGGCGTCGCCCGCAGCTCGTTCGCCGTAATGTACGCGATCGTCTCGTCGATCAGTCCGCCGTCCAGCTG
Source organism: Streptomyces sp. NPDC000880 (assembly GCF_053599675.1). NCBI lineage: Bacteria > Bacillati > Actinomycetota > Actinomycetes > Kitasatosporales > Streptomycetaceae > Streptomyces > Streptomyces sp. NPDC000880. The sequence continues at coordinate 58,798 of NZ_JBSFMS010000029.1, forward strand.
CTCGGCGACCTCGGCGACCAGATGCGCTCGGATGACCGCGCCGTCGGGCTCGTACAGGAAGCGGCCCACCTTGCGCACCGCCGGGTCGGGCAGGCCAATGCCGGTGAGCGAGCGCGGGCCCGGCAGCAGCGTCGCACCGATCGTGCCTGGGCGCGTGCCGAACCAGAGCACCGCCTCCTTCACGTCGCCGCCGTCCGAGATCCACTCCGCCTCGGCGTCCTCGGGGACGGCCTCGTGCGGGATGCCGGGCGCGATCTTGAGCGCGGCGTGCGGGCGGGTGCGGGCCGCTCCGATCGCCCAGGACAGGGGCGGGGAGTACGCCTCTGGGTCGAAAATGCGGCCCCGGCCGCCCCGCCGGGCCGGGTCCACGAACACGGCGTCGTACGCGGCCGTGTCGACCTCCGTGACATCCGCGCAGCGGACCTCGATCAGCTCCGCCAGTCCCAGTGCGTCGGCGTTCGCACGTGCGACCTCGGCCGTCAGCGGGTCCCGGTCCACCGCGAGCACCCGCACCCCGGCCCGGGCGAGGGCGATCGCGTCGCCGCCGATCCCGCTGCACAGGTCCGCCACGCCGCGTACGCCGAGACCGGCGAAGCGCTCGGCGCGGTACGAGGCGACGGAGCGGCGGGTCGCCTGCTCGACGCCGTTCGGCGTGAAGAACATCCGCCGCGCGTCCTCGGCCCCGAACTTCGCGACCGCCCGCTGCCGCAGCCGCGCCTGCCCCAGCGCCGCCGACACCAGGGCGGCCGGGTGCTCGCGGCGCAGCCGGGTGGCCGTGGCCAACTCCTTCGCCGGGTCGTAGGCGTCCAGGGAGTCCAGCAGTGCCCGCCCTTCCTCGGTGAGCAGCGCGGCGAAGGAGGCGAGGGGATCCAGGTCGTTCACCCGGCCCATTGTGGGCCAGGCGGGGGATGGTGCGCCCGCGGTGGCGGTGTCGGCCGGGCTGTACGGATCCGTGCTGACAGGATCCAGCGGCATGCAGCTATTACGACAAAATGAGAAAAAGTGTGCGCGACGGAGTCGTAAAGTCCTGACCGTGCTCCTCGTCGCCGTCCTCGGCTCCGCCTGTGCGGCCCAGTCCTCGAAACCTTCCGGCGGCGCGAAACCCGCCCAGGGGCAGGCGAAGCAGGAGCGCGGCGCGGCCGGCGCGCTCTCCGCGTACGTGGAGAAGGCCAAGCGCACCCAGGCCCAACGGGCCGTCGCCGCCAAGAAGTGGGGCCTGGCCAAGACCCCGCTCGCCGCGCCCCAGCCCCCCGCCGCCAAACCGAAGATCACCACCCGCAAGGGCTTCGAGGTCGAGGACGGCGAGTCCTTGCCACCCGTCTTCACGACCGTGCCGGTCAAGGAGAAGATCGTCTTCCTGACGATCGACGACGGTGCGGAGAAGGACCCCGCCCTGCTCAAGATGATGAGCGAGCTCCAGATCCCGTACAGCGCCTTCCTCAGCGACTACGTGATCAGCGACAACTACGGCTACTTCAGGCAGATGCAGGACCGTGGCGTCTCGCTGCACAACCACACCCTCAACCACCGCTATATGCCCGGCCTTTCGTACGACGAGCAGAAGCGGGAGATCTGCGACCAGCAGACCAAGCTCGAGGAGCGGTACGGCAAACGGCCTGCGCTCTTCCGTCCGCCGTACGGCAACTACAACAAGAAGACCCTGCTCGCCGCCCAGTCGTGCGGGGTGAAAGCCGTGCCCCTGTGGGCCGCCGAGGCGTTTCCCGATCACATGGAGTGGCGGGAGTGGGACCAGGATCTGCACCCCGGCGACATCATCCTCACCCACTTCCGAGGCCCCGCGGACTGGAAGGGCAGCATGCCCGACATGATCCGGCGGGTCATGAAGACGGTCACGGACAGGGGCTACGCCGTGGCAAAGCTGGAGGACTACGTATGACGCAGGCGCATCGGCTGCTGACCGGACTGCTGGCGGCCGGTGCGCTTCTCGCCGCGGGGTGCGCACAGTCGGTGGACCCGATCGAGCGGCTCGGGCGCAAGGCCGCGCAGCAGGTCACGCCGGGCGCGGGCACGCCGGGCGCCGCCCACCGGCGGTGGGGGCTGGCCCGGCCGCTGGCCGCCGCGCCGAAGCCGCCCGCACGCCGGCTCTCGGCGCCGTCCGTGGTGGACCGGGTGCCCACCCGCGACAGGGTCGTCTTCCTCACCTTCGACGAGCGCGCGGCGCGCGATCCGCAGTTCGTACGGATGGCGGGCGAGCTGAAGCTGCCGGTCAGCGTGTTCCGCACGGCCGGGCATCCGGACCTGCGCACGCTCTCGTACGAGGGACAGCGCGCCGAGATCTGCGGACACCATGAGGTCCGCCTCTTCCGCCCGCCGCACGGCGCGTACAACGAGGACACGCTGCGGGCGGCGGCCGACTGCGGGGTGCGCGCGGTGGTCCTGGGGCGGGAGTACGCGGAGGGCGGACAGTTGCGGCCCGGTGAGATCGTGCGGGCGGATGCACGAACGGTGGCATGGTTGCTGCGCCGTATCCAGGAGCAGGGATACGCGGTGGCGCGCCTTGAGGACTATGTCTGAACGCTGGTGTCGCGGGGGCGTGGGCCTGCGGAACCAATGGGTCGGGGGCGACGTTCTCCGTACCGGGATCAGAGCGGCGCGCGCCGTTGATTGGCACTCCGCTTGACCGAGTGCTAATCGCAGTCATAGTCTCAGGTCTGGCACTCCCCACTGGAGAGTGCCAACACAGCGACGGGCAGGTCCGGCACCCGCGACGACGGATCCACCTGGTCGCCACCTCAGACAGTTAACCCCGTGAGATCTCCGAAGGGGGAGGTCGGATCGTGACGACCGCCAGCTCCAAGGTTGCCATCAAGCCGCTCGAGGACCGCATTGTGGTCCAGCCGCTCGACGCCGAGCAGACCACGGCCTCTGGCCTGGTCATCCCGGACACCGCGAAGGAGAAGCCCCAGGAGGGCGTCGTCCTCGCCGTGGGCCCGGGTCGCTTCGAGAACGGCGAGCGTCTGCCGCTCGACGTCAAGACCGGCGACGTCGTGCTGTACAGCAAGTACGGCGGCACCGAAGTCAAGTACAACGGCGAGGAGTACCTCGTCCTCTCGGCTCGCGACGTACTCGCGATCATCGAGAAGTAGGTCGGGGGTCTGGGGGGCACCCCCAGAGGACTCCGCACCCGAAGTTGTTTGATCTGCGCCCCTGGCCCCCGCACTGATGTAGCCGGGCGGTCAGGGGCGCGGTTCGTTTGAGAGGACAGAGAAGCTCCCATGGCGAAGATCCTGAAGTTCGACGAGGACGCCCGTCGCGCCCTCGAGCGCGGCGTCAACAAGCTTGCCGACACGGTCAAGGTGACGATCGGCCCCCGCGGCCGCAACGTCGTCATCGACAAGAAGTTCGGCGCCCCAACCATTACCAACGACGGTGTCACGATCGCCCGTGAGGTCGAGCTCGACGACCCGTACGAGAACCTCGGCGCCCAGCTGGTGAAGGAGGTGGCGACCAAGACCAACGACATCGCGGGTGACGGCACCACCACCGCCACCGTGCTGGCCCAGGCGCTGGTCCGCGAGGGCCTGCGCAACGTCGCGGCCGGCGCGTCCCCGGCCGCCCTGAAGAAGGGCATCGACGCCGCGGTCAAGGCCGTGTCCGAGGAGCTCCTCGCGACCGCCCGTCCGATCGAGGACAAGACCGACATCGCCGCCGTCGCCGCGCTCTCCGCGCAGGACCAGCAGGTCGGCCAGCTCATCGCCGAGGCGATGGACAAGGTCGGCAAGGACGGTGTCATCACCGTCGAGGAGTCCAACGCCTTCGGCCTGGAGCTCGACTTCACCGAGGGCATGGCCTTCGACAAGGGCTACCTGTCCCCGTACATGGTGACCGACCAGGAGCGTATGGAGGCCGTCCTCGACGACCCGTACATCCTGATCCACCAGGGCAAGATCGCCTCCATCCAGGACCTGCTGCCGCTGCTGGAGAAGATCATCCAGGCGGGTGGCTCCAAGCCGCTGCTGATCATCGCCGAGGACGTCGAGGGCGAGGCCCTGTCGACCCTGGTCGTGAACAAGATCCGCGGCACCTTCAACGCGGTGGCCGTCAAGGCCCCCGGCTTCGGCGACCGCCGCAAGGCGATGCTCGGCGACATTGCCGCCCTCACGGGTGCCACGGTCATCGCCGAGGAGGTCGGCCTCAAGCTCGACCAGGCCGGTCTGGACGTGCTGGGCACCGCCCGCCGCGTCACCGTCTCCAAGGACGACACCGTCATCGTTGACGGTGGCGGCAACCACGAGGACGTCGTCGGCCGTATCAACCAGATCAAGGCCGAGATCGAGTCCACGGACTCCGACTGGGACCGCGAGAAGCTCCAGGAGCGCCTCGCGAAGCTGGCCGGCGGCGTGTGCGTGATCAAGGTCGGCGCCGCCACCGAGGTGGAGCTGAAGGAGAAGAAGCACCGTCTGGAGGACGCCATCTCCGCGACCCGCGCCGCGGTCGAGGAGGGCATCGTCTCCGGTGGTGGCTCCGCGCTCGTCCACGCCGCCAAGGTCCTCGAGGGCAACCTCGGCAAGGAGGGCGACGAGGCCACCGGTGTCGCGGTCGTCCGCCGCGCCGTCGTGGAGCCGCTGCGCTGGATCGCCGAGAACGCCGGCCTCGAGGGCTACGTCATCACCTCCAAGGTGGCGGACTTGGAGGCGGGCCAGGGCTTCAACGCCGCGACCGGCGAGTACGGCGACCTGGTGAAGGCCGGCGTCATCGACCCGGTCAAGGTCACGCGCTCCGCGCTGGAGAACGCCGCGTCCATCGCCTCGCTGCTGCTCACGACCGAGACCCTGGTCGTCGAGAAGCCGGCCGAGGAGGAGCCCGAGGCGGCGGGCCACGGCCACGGTCACAGCCACTGACGTCGCACGACGTGTGAAAGGTCCCCGTTTGAAGGCCCCCGTTCCCGCCGATCGGCGGGAACGGGGGCCTTCGGTGTTTGTCCGGGCGCGCTGTGACTCCCCCATCGTCTCCCTCCAAGGGCCGCTTCCGCAGATATAAGCAGTCGCGAGCCCGGCAGCCGGCGACTCGGCTGCCTGAGAGGGCCCCCTCC
>NZ_JBSFMS010000030.1:0-63203 GCF_053599675.1 Streptomyces sp. NPDC000880
CCGAGGGCCTCGCGAGCCACGGTGGTGTAGATGACCGGGACGTCGTACACCTTGGCGATCTCGGCGAGCGCCACGGTGTTGTTGACGACCTGCTGCGGGTCGTGGGAGTGCACGCCGAACAGGGTCATCGGCTGGTGGTCGATGAAGACGATCACTGCTTCGCTGGGGTCGAGAAGGCCCTTGGGACTGGTCATCGAGATCTCCTGGTCGATCTGAGCTGCGAGGCGCCGTGCCGCGCACCCGGTTCAAGCACCTCCGGGCCCGGATTCTTCGGACTACTTGCCCGGACAACGAACTCCTCACCGCAACGTCCAGGCACGCAACAGCGCGCCGCCGCCCCTTGCGCCGGAGGCGGGACGAGATCTCGCGGCGGCTTCGTCGTCGAAGACCTCGAAGGTGGCGACCGGGCCGAAGATCTCCTTCTGGACGATCGGGCGGTCCACGTCCTCGACCTCTACCAGGCTCGGCCGGACAAAGGCGCCCGCGGCCAGCGGGCCGTCGGTGACCCGGCCGCCCCGGACGAGGATCTTGGCGTAGGCGGCCGCGTCGGCGACGGCCTGGTGCACACGGTCGGCGTTCGCCTGGTCAATGAGCGGACCCATCTCGCTGGCCGGGTCGTCGCCGGGACCGACCCGTACCGCTTCCAGGGCGGCGGAGAGCCGGGTGCGCAATTCGTCGGCCACACCCCGTTGGGCCAGGATCCGGCTGCCGGTCATGCAGAACTGTCCGGTGAAGGTGGTGACCGCCTTGGCCAGCACCGGGACAGCGGCGTCCTGACGCGGCATCGCTGATCGCGCGTGCTCCTGACCAGCTTCGTGATCACTCGGAGCTGGGCGCGCCGGTGGACTTCTACCCCGTACGCAATGCGGCGATCAGCGAAGATACGAAGCGCCGTTGACGTCAAGGACGGCACCGGACGACCATGTCGCCTCGGGTGACGCAAGGTAGAGCACGGCTGACGCCACCTCCTGTGGCGTGGCGACCCGCCCGTAGGGGCTCTGGGACAGGACTTCGTCGGTGATGCGGTCGGCGACACGCTCGGTGGCCACGAAACCGGGAGCGACCGAGCCGACTACGATCCCGTACGTCGCGAGTGACACCGCCAGCGACTGCCCGAGTGCGTGCAGGGCGGCCTTGCTCGCCCCGTACGCGGGGTGGTTGGGTTCGCCGCGGAAGGCGCCGCGCGACCCGACGTTGACAATGCGCCCCTCGACCTGATGAGCAATCATGCTGCGGGCTGCGCAGTAGCTGACGTGGGCCGCTCCGAGGATGTTGACGTCCACGATCTGACGCCAGGCAACCTGCCAGTCCTCATAAGAAGTATCCGGAAGCGGGTGAGTCACGTTCACTGCTGCGTTGTTGATCAGGACGTCGATGCCGCCGAGACCTTCCACGACGCCTTCGACGAGGGCGGCAGCGCCCTCCGGTGAACTCACGTCCCCCTGAATCGCCATGTGCCCACCCCCCGCCAGTCCTTCGAGAGTGGCTTCTGCTGCCGCACGCCGTGACCCGTAGTGAACAGCGACTCGATCACCGTTCTTCGCGAACGCTTCCGCGACCGCTCGACCGATTCCGCGAGAGGCGCCCGTAACCAGTACCCTCCGGCTCACTCGGCGGCCGCCGACGGCGTGGGAGCCAGGGATGTGGGCGAGACCGCCCAGGGCCGTGCTGGGATGGATGGGAATCGCAAGACACTGCGGATGATCATGAGGTCATACTTTACTCCGTCGTGGCGGATCCGCGGCCGAACCACCCGCGCCCGAACCAGCCTGACGCCACTTGCCGACTCCATCTACGTTCCGCTCCCCGCGTTACTTCATTGGGGCGGCCGGGGTGTGCCGGGTGCCGAAGAGCGCGGCGCGCAGTGGCGGGCCGAAGACGCGGGTGAACGTCGGCGGCGGCCAGCCCCGCGGCTGGGCCCAGCGGGTTCAGGTACTGGTGAAGATCAGGCCGCCGATCACACCGACGGCGGCGGTGCTGTTCGACAACCCCACGGTGACGGACTACGAACTCGCTGAGGACAGCGCCGACGGCCTGTTCACGGCTCGTGCCGGGCGACGGCCGCTCGTGACCGCCGCCCAACTGCGCGACGTCGTCGAGCGGTTGACGCAGGCGGGGCACTGGCGGCCGGGCGACCGGATGCATCCCCGGTTCACCCACCGCGGCCCCTGGCTGGAACACGCGAAGGAGGAACTGCCCATCCTCCACGGCACGTTGGTGCGGCTCAAGGTCGAGCGCCTGCCGAGCGACCGCGACCCGAAGCCGGTCTGGCTGTGGTGCTCGGCCACCGCCGCCGCACCCGCGGACGTGGACCGCTGGTGGCAGTCGTTCCTCCGCAGATTCGACCTGGAACACACATTCAGGCTGATGAAGCAGACCCTGGGCTGGACTGCCCCGAAGGTCCGCCACGCGGACACCGCCGACCTGTGGACCTGGCTGATCATCGCCGCCCACACACAGCTCCGCCTCGCCCGCCCCCTCGCCAAGGACCTCCGCCGCCCCTGGGAACGGCCCGCCGAACCACGACGCCTCACCCCCGCACGTATCCGCCGGGGGTTTCGCAACCTCCGCGCGACCGTGTCCCGCCCGGCAGCCGCACCAAAACCGTCCCGCCCAGGCCCGGGACGCCCTCCCGGCTCAAAGAACAAGCACCGGGCCAAGCACCACGACGTCGGCAAAACGGTCAAACGCGCCGAATCCATCAAGGAACACCAAGCCCACCGAGGTTAAACGTCAAGCTGAGCGCGAGCGGTACCCCCTGGATCCCAGGCTCTCTTGACGCACCATCATCTCATCCGGAACGATTTCCGGCTTGGGGCTTTGGCGCCACTTCTGTAAGCCCTGTGGTCCTCACCACCTTGAGAGGGCGCGATGCGCTGGACTGAGACGGCCCAGGCGTGGGCGGCTATCGGCGGCGGCACTGTGTCTCTGATCGGGCTGGTCGCCGTGGTTGTGCAACTGCGCCACCTCGTCGAGAACCTTCGCTCGAGCGCTCGGCGCGCGACATACGACATCGGCATCCGGCTCAAGGACGTGTTCATCGAGTACCCGCACCTGCGGCCGTACTTCTTCGACAATCTTCGGGCGCCGGCCGATCACCCCGAGTCCGGCCGGATCGCATCCATTGCGGAGTTGTACTGCATATACATGCAAGAGATTGCGACGCAAAGCGGCAACGTCTCCTCGGCGAACCGGACCTCTTGGCTCTCCTTGCTGAAGTCGATCCACAGCTCCAGTCCAGCGGTTCGTGCGCAGCTGGAGGACCACTTCGACTGGTATTCCGAAGAGCTGAGAGAAGCGGTGCGCCTGGTAGAGAGCGCTACGGTCGTGACGCCCCGTCCTGAATCAGTACCGGCGCCTGGCGCTCAGTGACCCATCCCGGTCCCCGGCTTCGTCCCTGGGCAACAGCACCACGCTCAGCCGCAGCCAGGTCTCGCGCGTGCTCGATGCGTTCCAGGAGCGCGGACTGGTCACGCACGCCCTCCACAAGATCGCATGAGGCCGACGCCTTTTTGGCAGGTCCGGGGATCTGGATCACCAGACCTGCCTGCCTTGGGCTGCGCTCGCCCACGGCCCGTCGAGAAGACCGTGTCGCCACGGTCACACTCCTCGGTCGCGGCGTGTCATACCTCTGACGGACCGAACGCCGTCCACGTGACGAGCAGCATGACCACCACCTGAGGAGTGCGCCATGACCGAAGGCATCAAGACGATCATCTACCCCGTGACGGACCTTGCGAGTGCCAAGGCCCTGTTCCGCGAGCTGCTGGGCGTCGAGCCCAGCATGGACGAGCCGTACTACGTCGGCTTCCGTGCCGCGGGCCAGGACATCGGCCTCGATCCCCACGGCCACAGCAAGGGCATGACCGGCCCCGTCGCCTACTGGCACGTGGACGACATCAAGACCAGCGTGAAGGCGCTCCTCGACGCCGGGGCGGAGGAGCTGGAAGGCGTCAAGGACGTCGGCGGCGGCAAGCTGACCGCCATGGTGAAGGACGCGGACGGCAACGTCATCGGCCTCATTCAGTCTGCTTGAGGGTACGAGTCACCTCAGCCGCATGGGCGGCGCGATCCCACGGCAGCATGCACTGACCGCGCCGCCCGTCCGCGACGACGTGGACGCCAAGGAGGCCGCTTCGGATGACCCCGCCCGCCCGGACCCCGGAACAACGCAAGCTGGACGCACTGATTCGGCTCGAGCAGGACATCGACGCCTGGGTGGCGACGGCCGACCCGGAGAGCGGGACGCCCTATCTGGTGCCGCTGTCCTTCCTGTGGGACGGCGTCACGCTGCTGGTGGCCACGCCGTCCTCAAGCCCGACCAGCCGCAATCTGCAGGCCACCGGAAAGGTCCGCCTCGGCATCGGCCCTACTCGCGATCTCGTACTCATCGAGGGAACCGTGCTCGCACTGGAAGCTGCCGAGCTGAAGGACGAGGTCGGCGACGCCTTTGCGGCGAAGACGGGGTTCGATCCGCGCCAACTGACCAGCTCCTACCTCTACTTCCGGATTCATCCGCAGCGGATCCAGGCGTGGCGCGAGGCCAACGAGATCGGGGGTCGCGAGCTGATGAGCGGTGGCCACTGGGTCGTCCCCTGACACACGAGGCACACCGCCGGCCACGAGGGCCGTCGCGAGGCATGGCGCTCCCCGACGAGGGCGCGCCGTGACCTGCTGAACTCCCTGTGAAACATTCCGTCCGGGTCACCGCGTCATTCAGGTGAGGGGCGAGAGGCCCTCGAGTGACAAGCAAGCTGGACAACGGGGATGAACGGGGAGGGCATGAGACAGTCCCGCGCGGACGATTTCATGGAATTCGCAGCCGGCCGTACAGGCCATCTCTTTCGCTCCGCATGCCTGCTCACCAGCGGCGACACCCATCTCGCCGGGCCGGGGCACGGGCGATCAGCTCGGCCCGGCGGCGTCGTTCGTGTACGACGACGGCAAGGGCAAGGCGGGCTTCACCGCCGAGCTGTATCGCGTCGATCCCCTTGGGTACTCGACCCGGCAGTACACCAGTTGCCGCCGGGTGCCCCACTGCACCGTCACCACGTCGGCGGACGGATCCAAGGTGCGGATCTACCAGGAGGAGTACGGAAAGAGCGGCGGGTTCCGCAAGTTCTGGACGGCCACCTATCTCGCCCCGCACGGACACATGGTCGAGGTCTCCGAATGGAACACCCCCGACCGGGAGGGCGCCAAGGCGACCCGGGACACGCCGCCCCTCACCGTCCAGCAGCTGAAGGCCCTGGCGTCGTCCAAGAAATGGCAGCCCGCCCTTGACGAACTGCCCGCCGCTCCCAAGGAGTTGGTCGGCGGCGCCACCCGGCCGACCTGGGCCGAGGCCGACCAACAGGTCACGCGACTGATGCATATGCACAAGCCGGCCAAGTCCGGCGCCCCGTACGCCAAGGGATGCGACAGCACGTGCTGGTCCCGGCTCATCCTGAACGAAGACGGCCTCGGCGTCGGATCCGTTGAGGTCAGCCTCGACAAGAGCAAGACGAACAAGACTGGGGACACGCTGCTCAATGTCCGCCAGGAGCGGGTGGAGACGGGCGGCAAGGGTGTGATCCGCTGGACCGTCACGGCCAGTCTGCCGGGCGGTAAGCAGGTGACCATCGCCGCCTACAACGCGCCCACCCCGGACGCCGACGCGACGCGCAACAGCCCGCCGCTCAATCTGCCGCTCCTCAAGAAGATCGCTCTGGACCCCCAGTGGAACGACCAGGCCTACCTCAAGGCGATGGAGGAGGAGCCATTGCCCACCCCATGACTCACTTCGCGTCGGCGTAGCACTGAACCACCGCCGTCGTGAACGGAAACCGCACCGGCGTTTGACCGAAAGCGATCCGCCCGGCCAGCTCCCCGGCCGCGCGGATCGCCTTCGCCACTTCCTCCGCCTCGTGTGCCGGGCAGTGCACGATCACCTCGTCGTGCTGGAAGAACACCAGCTCCGCGCGCATCCCCGCGGTGGCCTGCTGCAGCGCCGCCAGCATCAGCAGCGCCCAGTCCGCCGCGCTGCCCTGGACCACGAAGTTACGAGTGAAACGGCCTCGCGCCCGTGCGTTCGACGACGCGTAGCCGGGCGTGAATTCGGTGTCCGGGGACGGGAGTTCCTCGCTCTCCTGAGGGATCCCCGCCTCCTCGTCGTCGCCCGACCCGGCCGCCCGCGGGCTGGTGCGGCCCAGCCAGGTGCGTACGAGCCGGCCTTCCTCGCCCGCGCGGGCCGCGTCGTCCACGTACGCCACGGCCAGCGGGAATCTGCGTCGCAGCATGGCCAGGTTCTTCAGGCCGTCGCCCGACGTCTGGCCGTAGATCGCGCCCAGCAGCGCGACCTTCGCGTGGTCGCGGTCGCCGGAGAAGGCCCGGTCGGACAGCGCGGAGTACAGGTCGCCGTCGTGGCCCGCGATCTCCATCAGGCCCCGGTCGCGGGAGATCGCGGCCAGCACCCGGGGCTCCATCTGGTCGGCGTCCGCGACCACCAGCCGCCAGCCCTCGTCCGCGACCACCGCGCGCCGGATCACCTTCGGGATCTGAAGTGCCCCGCCGCCATTGGTCGTCCAGCGGCCGGAGACCGTGCCGCCGGGCAGATACTCGGGGCGGAACCGCCCGTCCCGCACCCAGCCCTGGAGCCAGCTCCAGCCGTGCGCCGTCCAGATGCGGTACAGCTTCTTGTACTGGATCAGCGGCTTCACGGCCGGATGGTCGAGCTCCTCCAGCTCCCAGCGGCGCGTCGACCTCACCTTGATCCCGGCCTGCGCGAAGGCCTTCACCACGTCCGCGGGCAGATCGGGGCGCACGCGGCGCCCGAATGCCGCCGACACCTCCTCCGCCAGCTCCGCCAGCCGGCGCGGCTCGCCCCCGCCCGCGTACCGCTCGCCGAGCAGCTCGTGCAGAACCTCCCGGTGGACGTCCGCCCGCCACGGCAGCCCCGCTCGGTTCATCTCCGCGGCCACCAGCATCCCCGCCGACTCGGCGGCCGTCAGCAGCCGCATCCGCCCGGGGTGCTCGGCGGATTCGTGTCTTCGCTGCTGGTGGGCGTAGACCTCAAGCAGCGCCTCGAGCGGTACGGGCACGGGCTGCGGCTCGAACAGCGAGGACTGCGAGCCCGGTTCGGCGGCGCGCTGCGGCGGATCGGGTGGTACGGGAGCGTTCCGCAGGCGGGCCAGGGCGGCCGTCGCCGACCGGGGCTCGCCGAGCCGGCCCTCGTGGCCGAGCAGCAGCAGCTCCGCGACCTCTATGTCGTAACACCGCTCGACGCGCACCCCGGCCGCCAGCAGGCGGGGATAGATCTCGGCGGTGGAGCGCCAGACCCACCGGCCGACCTCCGGCCGGGACCGGACGGCCTCGACCAGATCGGGCTCCATCCGGACGGGACCGGTGGGCAGGCCGTCGGGACCGAGGGGGACGAGCCGCGCCCCGTCGCCCTCCGCCGCCAGAGCCCATCGATCGCTCATGGGTGCGAGTGTGGCAGCCGGGTCTGACAACCGCTCCTCGTGCCGAGGGGTGTCAGGCCACGGCATGGAAGAGCGCCGACGCCTCGCCCCGCGACGCGACCCCCAGCTTGGTCAGCATGTTCGCGACATGGAACTTCACCGTCGACTCGCTGATGTGCAGCTCCTGCGCGATCACCCGGTTGCGGTGCCCGCGGGCCAGATGCGTGAGCACCTCCAGCTCCCGCGCCCCCAGCGAGCCGAGCGGATCGGCGGGCGAGGTGTCCGGCGCCCCCAGCGGGATCGTCGCTGTGACCGTCGTGCCCCAGCCGGGCACCGCATCGATGTCCAGCCGCCCGCCCAGCACTTCGAGGCGCTCGCCTGCCAGCGGGAAGACCTCCACGACCGGGACCCGGAGCCTGCCGTTCACCGCCGGCCGCGCATGCTCGGCGAGGGCGATCCCCGGGCGGAGTCGGCCAAGGCTCAGGCGCTGAGCGAGACGGGCCACGTACGGGGGAAGTTGATGGTCACTCCGCCGGAGGTCACTGCGCCGCCGGCGTGAGCGTACGGATGACGCGGGCCGGGTTGCCGACCGCCAGCACCCCGGCCGGCAGGTCTTTGGTGACCACCGATCCCGCGCCGACCACGGTGTTCTCGCCGATGGTCACCCCGGGGCAGACGATCACCCCGCCGCCCAGCCAGACGTTGTCGCCGATGGTGATGGGGGACGCCTTCTCCCAGCCGGCCCGGCGGCGCTCGGTGTCCAACTCATGTGTGGGGGTCAGGAGTTGGACGTTCGGGCCGATCTGCACGTCGGAGCCGACGGTGATCGGGGCGGCGTCGAGGAAGACCGCGTTGAAGTTGATGAACGTACGGTCGCCGATGGAGATGAGGTGGCCGTAGTCGCACTGGAACGGTGGCCGGATGCGTACGTCCTCGCCGAGCGAGCCGAGCAGCTCAGCGAGGATGGTCCCCCTCTCCGCGGGCGTCGCGCCGCCGTTCGCGTTGTACGCGGCGCAGAGCTCGAAGCGCCGCTGGGAGTCCTCACCCAGCTCGGGGTCGTCCGGGAGATACCACTCACCGGCCAGCATGCGGTCCTTGTTCTCGCCCATCCCAGTCCCTCCACCGTGGTCGACGTCTCTAGGATCGATCACGTTTGTTCGAACTGAACCAGGGGTGGAGATTCGTGGTGCGAAGTCCGATACGTGGTGTGGGGGCGGGGTCGGTCCCGGCGGCGCTGGTGATGGGGGTGCTGGTGACGGGGGTGCTTACCGGCTGTTCGACGGAGCCGAAGCCGGAGAAGCCCGCCGGGGGCAAGGCGAGTGCGAAGGACGCGGCGAAGGGTGATGGGCCCGGAACCGCGGCGAAGGGCGGCACGGTCGGGGGCGCCGGTTCGCCGTGCGCGCTGCCCGTCGCGTTCGACCTCGCGGCCGATTGGAGGCCGAAGGCGGTCAAGAGCGACCCCGCACTCGGGGTGCTCAAGCAGGGGCCCGTCACGCTCGTCTGCGAGATCGACGCGAAGCCCGCCGGGCACATCGGCTTCATCCGCGTCTGGACCGGGGGCGCCGGTGGCGACGACCCGCGCAAGGCGCTCGAAGCCTTTGTCGCGGACGAGGCGAAGAGCCGGGACAAGGTCGCGTACTCACAGACGAAGGCGGGCCAGTACGCGGCGGCCGAGGTGAACTACCTCAACACCGACGAGTTCCTGGACCAGCCCAAGAAGGAGCGGGCGCTCGCCTTCACCACTGGAAAGGGCGTGGTCGTCGTGCATCTGGGCGGACTGGACTCCGAGGAGCACGAGGCGATGCTTCCGGCGTACGAGCTGGCGAAGAAGACCGTCCGCGGCGCCTGACGGCGGGGGCGGGCCCGCGCTTGGTGTCCGTGCCTCCAGGCTTCCGTCTCCCGGGGCGGTGATCACGTCCACCGGGGGGCGACCTGGCGGTAGACCTACCCGTGGGATCATCTGGGCGTGAGCACGGTCGGTACGGTGGAGAAGGCCCTCGCCGTCGCGTTGTACGCGGACGGCGACGAAGGCCTCGACACCGGCGCCTCGCTGCTCGCTGCCGCCCCGGCCGCCGATGCCGAACTGCGGCTGCGCGGCGAGGAGTTCGTACGCCGGGCCTGGGAGCGCGGCTGGCAGCCCGCCGATGTCGTAAGGATCGTCCGGCGCGACCTCGACGAGGCGCACGAGCGGCTGGTCGCCGAGCTGATCGTGGGGGAGAGCGGCAGGTACGCACATCTCGCCCCACGCTGGCGGGCCCAGCTCGACGAGCTGAAGCAGGCCCCTTACGCCGCGGACCGCTTCTCGTACGCCACCGTCGTGCTGGAGCTGTACCGGCTGCTGGTCCGGCTCCCGGCGACCGAACCGGTCGGCCCGGTCCCCGGCGCACCCTTCTCCACCGAGTCCGCCCCGCACGAGCCGCGCATGCTCACCCGCATCCGCGCCCTGCTCGCCAAGGCGGAGGCGACCGGCTACCCCGAGGAGGCAGAGGCGCTCACCGCGAAGGCGCAGGAACTGATGGCGCGCCACAGCGTTGACGAGGCCCTGCTCGCCGCCCGGACCCACCGCCCCGACGCACCCGCGGCCTGCCGTATCGGCGTGGACGCCCCGTACGAAACGGCCAAGGCGATCCTCCTCGACGCGGTCGCCTCCGCGAACCGCTGCCGCGCGGTGTGGAACAGCGGCTTCGGCTTCTCGACGGTCGTCGGCTTCGACGGCGACCTGGAGGCGGTCGAGCTGATGTACACCTCGCTGCTGGTTCAGGGGACGGCGGCGATGAGCCGGGCGGAGGCGGGCCAGCGCGCGGGCGGCCGCAAGCGTACGAAGACCTTCCGCCAGTCGTTCCTGATGGCGTACGCCGACCGGCTGGGCGAGCGGCTCGCGGCGGTGGCGGACGAAGTGGTGACCGCGGACCTGCTGCCGGTACTGGCATCGCGGGACGTGGCTGTCACGGACCGCGCGGAGGAAATGTTCCCGCAGACGACGACCACGCGGGTCCGCGGCGTGACGGACGAAGCGGGCTGGACCCACGGCAGGGCGGCGGCGGACAGCGCGCGCGTGGCGCAGGACCGCGGGAAGCTCAACCCGTGAGGGACGCCGGCCACGGGTAGGGCACCGGACGACGACGGGCCGCGAACCCGTGCAGGGTCCGCGGCCCGTAACCGACCTCGTACGTCAGAGACGTCAGAGACGTCAGAGACGTCAGGAGCGTCAGGGAGTCGGGATGCCGGTCGGCAGCCCCGTCGGCAGCTTGGCCGGGTCGGTCTTGGTGAGCGTGTCCTTCGCGCCGGCGCCCCACGAGACAACCAGCGTCGTGCCGTCATTGGACTCGATCGAGCCCATCGATCGGTCGGTGTTCCCATCGGCGCACTTCAGCGACAGCATCGGCTTGCCATGGTCCATCACCTCGCCCGTGCAGACGTGCCCGTCGGCAATGACCGCGGCGGTCTTGCCCGAAACGGTCAGCGCGACGGCCTTGCCGTCGGTGACACCGGTCCAGGCGCCCTCGATGCTCCCGCTGCCCGTCGCGCCGTCGCCCGCTTGCGTGGGTGCGGCAGACGTCTTGGTGTCCTTGCCCGCATCGGCACCGCCGCCGCTGCCACAGCCGGTCAACGCCAGAGCGGCGACAAGACCCGCCGCGGCCACTGAAGTACGTACGCGCTTGTGCACTTGTCGGTCTCCCGTTGTCGGCTTCAGGACCGCGCCAAACTACCAGGAGGCTTTGCGAACTCCCGGGAGGAATCCGGCGTGTGCCTGCTCACGCAGCCGCACCCGCGAAATGCCGAACTTCCGCAGATGCCCGCGCGGTCGGCCGTCGACGCTGTCCCGGTTTCGCACCCGCGTCGCGCTCGCGTCGCGTGGCTGACGTCGCAACTCTTCCTGAGCGGCGACCCGTTCGTCCGCGCTCGTGCCCGGGCGGCGGATGATCTCCTTCAACTCCGCCCGCCGCTCGGCGTATCGCTCGACGACTTCCTTGCGCCGCTCATTGCGGGCGATCTTGCTCTTCTTTGCCATCAGACCTTCACCCCGCGGGCACGGATGCGGGCCACGGCGGCCTCGATCCCGATCGTGTCGATGGTCTTGATCGCGCGGGCGCTCAGAGTGAGCCGGACATGGCGGCCCTCGCTGGGCAGCCAGTAGCGCTTGCGCTGGATGTTGGGGTCGAAGCGGCGCGACGTGCGCCGGTGCGAGTGGGAGATGTTGTTGCCGAAGCCCGGCTGGGCGCCGGTCAGCTGGCAGTGGGCGGACACAGGTGATTCACCTCTCGTTGACGGGATCCTGTTTGGTAATGGAAACCATTTCCATATACTAACCCCATGGCCCGCAACGAACTCCGCCCCATCATCAAACTCCGCTCCACCGCAGGCACCGGCTACACCTACGTGACCCGCAAGAACCGCCGTAACAACCCCGACCGCATGACGCTGCGCAAGTACGACCCGATGGCCGGCAAGCACGTCGACTTCCGAGAGGAGCGCTGAGAAGCGCGATGAAGCCCGGTATTCACCCCCAGTACGGCCCCGTCGTCTTCCGTGACAAGGTGGCCGATTTCGCCATCCTCACCTCCTCCACCGCCACCAGCGAGAAGACCGTCGAATGGGAGGACGGCAACACCTACCCCGTCATCGACGTCGAGATCTCCTCGGCGAGCCACCCCTTCTATACGGGGACCGCGCGGGTGCTCGACACGGCCGGGCGGGTGGAGCGCTTCGAGCGGCGGTACGGAGGACGAGCGTGAGGCTTCCCGTCGCGCTGGTCGCCGGGCTGCACTCGGACGCCCGCAAGGCCGCCGTGGACCGGCTGTTGGCCACGGTGCCCGGCAGCGTCGCGCTCCACCACGACCTGTCGACCGCCGCGCGGGGGACGGTCGTACGGAGTGTCCGCGACGCGCACGGCGTGCAGAACACCGGCGAGACGCCGCTGGTCAACGACTGCGCCTGCTGTGCGCTGCGCGAGGACCTGGTGCCCGAGCTGGAACGGCTCGCGGAGGGCGGCACGACCCGGCTCGCGATCGTCGAGCTGTGGGACTCGGTCGAACCGAAGGCGATGGCCGAGGTCGTCGCGGCGCACGGCGGCGAACGCCTCACCGTCACCTCGGTGATGACCGCGGTCGACCCGGCCCTGCTGCTGCCCTACCTCGGCAACAGCGACGACCTGATCGACGTGGGGCTCGCGGCCGCCATCAGCGACCGGCGCACTGTCGCCGACACCTGGGCGCGCCAGTTGGAGTACGCGCCCGTGCTCGCCGTCGTGGACGGTGAGGAGGCCGACGACGAGGACCGTGCGCTGCTCGCCCAACTGCACCCGACGGCCCGCCAAGTGGCAGTCGGCGGAGCCGATTTGGCCGCCGCCGCGCTGGCCGGCTTCGACGTGGAGGCGGCCGCGGCAGCCCAGCACCCGGCCTGTGCGCTGCTGCCGCAGGAGGCGGACGACTGTGGGGTCGGTACGTACGTCTGGCACCGCCGCCGCCCCTTCCACCCGGAGCGGCTCTATCAGGCGCTGGAGGACCTGACCTGTGCGGCGGCCCGCAGCCGCGGCCGCTTCTGGCTCGCGGACCGCCCTGACACCCTGCTGGCCTGGGACGCGGCGGGCGGCGCGCTCTGCGTGGAGAACGCGGGCCCCTGGCTCGCCTCGCTGCCGGACGCCGCCTGGGAACTGGTCCCGCCGGTCCGACGGGCTGCAGCCGCGCTGGACTGGCACCCCGAGCACGGGGACTGCTGCCAGCACCTGGTCTTCACCTCGCCGGGCCTGGACCGCGACGGCCTGGAACGGCTCCTCGAATCCTGCCTGTTGACCGATGCCGAGTACGCCGCGGGCCGCGAAGCCTGGAAGCGGCTGCCGCCCGCCTTCGACTCCCTCCTGGAGGTCTGATGTCCCCCCGCCGCACCGACCCGCGCAAGCCCGTCAAGGCCCGCCCCAACCCATTGGACCAGGCGAAGATTACGTACATCGACTACAAGGACACTGACCTGCTGCGGAAGTTCATTTCCGACCGCGGCAAGATCCGCAGCCGCCGCGTGACCCGGGTCAGCGCCCAGCAGCAGCGTCTGCTGGCCCGTGCGATCAAGAACGCCCGCGAGATGGCGCTGCTGCCGTACTCCTCCGGCAAGTGATATGTAGAAGGCGCCTCGGCGAGCTGCTTGACCGTATGCCCGACGATGAGCCATGACCTCCCCGTACGAACGTGACGACCGTGCGCCGGCGCGTGCTGACCGAGCCCGAGCCGGCGCCCTGAACCCCGCCGACTGGACGATTACCTGGACGTTGGAGCCAGAAGGGCGTGGAACACGTCTCATCCTTGTGCGCGAGGGATTCGCTCCGGACGATCCGGCTCAGGCCATGGCGCACAAGCTGATGGACGGCGGCGGGCGGTGGCAGGTCCTGCGGGCCTGCGCGACAGCTGGAGAAGCTGTAACCGAGGGACCACCCGGCGTGCACGTGCATCTGCCCGTGCAGCCGCTCATGCATTGGCATATGAAACACAGCTATGATCCGGGACAGTTGACACCTGCACCTGTACCCCGGGAGCGTTCTCGTGCACCACGCGTACAACGGCATGGCGGCCACGGAGCTTCACGGGGTTGTCTGGCAGAAGAGCAGGCACAGCAATTCCCAGGGATCCTGCGTGGAGTTCGCCAAACTGCCCGGTGGCGACGTGGCGATGCGCAATTCACGGCACCCCGACGGCCCGGCCCTGGTCTATACGCCCGCCGAGATAGAAGCGTTGCTGCTCGGCGTCAAGGACGGGGAGTTCGATCACCTGGTCTAGGCGTCCGGGTCCGTGGAGGCTGTGGGCCAGGGGGCGTTGGTGGTTGCTGTCCGGTGGGTGGCTTCGCCGGCGAGCCGCCAGGGCTGCTCGGCCCCGGCGGCCTAGCCCAGCCGGAACAGCGCCCAGACGACCTTGCCGCGCAGCGCCCCGGCCAGCGGGTGCCAGCCCCAGCTGTCGCTGAAGGAGTCCACGAGGAACAGACCGCGGCCCGACTCGGCACCCCCGCTCGGGTCCGGAAAAGGGGCGTCCTCGCTCTCGCCGGACGCCCCTGGACTGTCGTGGCTGGGATCGCGCACCGCGCATACCAGCCGGCCCGTCCAGCGCATCAAATGCAGGCGTACGGGCGGGTCCTGGGACTCCCGGATCTCCCGCGGGGTGTCGGCGGGCAGCGCGTGCCGCAGTGCGTTGGTGACAAGTTCGGAGACGACCAGCGCGACATCGTCGAAACGGTCACTCAGCTCCCACTGCCCTAGCGTCGCCTTGGTGAACTGCCGTGCTCCGCGCACCGCTTCATAGCGGGCGGGCAGGGCGCATGAGGCGGAGCTGGAAACCGCTGCGGGGTCGATTGGGGGAAGCCCCTGCCGTAACGGCTCGAGCATGGTCGATCCATTCGTCCCCATGCGAGGCTCTCCCAGGAATCGCGGCTGTGACGCTACAACACGAACGAGCACGCAGGTGCGCGAGGACCATGGTTCCGAATGCGTAGAGCAGATGCAAGGGCAGATGCACGTGCACGTGCCCGACCTGTCCAGCCCGGTGCCGGTTCTGACTCATTTCTTCCTCAGATCTCTTCTACCCCCTTCTCAAAGCCGTCTCATTTCCGTAATCGAATGAGTACGGGCTGAAGCGTTTTGGTGGCACAATCCCGGTCTCGGGGTTCGGGGGGACTCCGCGAGACACATGGCGACACACGTCGACACACATCGGCACACACATCGACGTAGCGAGACCTAGCGATGGGGAGGGTTGGAGTCGTGACCGCAGGCGAGTCTTCCGGTTCCGTGGTGCGGCGCATCCTGTTGGGCTCCCAGTTGAGGCGGCTGCGCGAGTCGCGCGGCATCACCCGCGAGGCGGCTGGTTACTCCATCCGCGCATCCGAATCCAAGATCAGTCGCATGGAGTTGGGACGGGTGAGCTTCAAGGCACGGGACGTCGAGGATCTGCTGACGCTCTATGGAGTGGCCGACGAATCCGAGCGCGAATCCCTCCTCGGCCTCGCCAAGGAGGCCAATGTCGCCGGGTGGTGGCACAGCTTCGGCGACGTGCTGCCCGGCTGGTTCCAGACATATGTCGGCCTGGAGGGCGCCGCGTCGCTCATCCGTATCTACGAAGTGCAGTTCGTACACGGACTGCTGCAGACCGAGTCGTACGCGCACGCGGTCGTCACCCGCGGCATCCCCGACGCCCCGCGCGCCGAGATCGACCGCCGGGTCGCGCTCCGCCTGGAGCGCCAGAAGGTCCTCGTCTCCGAGCGCGCGCCCCGCTTCCACGCCATCCTCGACGAGGCGGCCCTGCGCCGCCCGTACGGCGACCGGGCGGTGATGCAGGGCCAGTTGAGACATCTGATCGAGATCTCCGAGCAGTCGAACATCACCCTGCAGGTGATGCCCTTCAGCTTCGGCGGGCACGCGGGCGAGAGCGGCTCCTTCACCATGCTGCGCTTCCCCGAGTCGGACCTCTCCGACCTCGTTTATCTGGAGCAGCTCACCAGCGCCCTGTATCTGGACAAGCGCGAAGAAGTCGCTCTTTACGAACGGGTGATGGAGCGTCTCCAGCAGGACAGTCCGGATCCGGCCGAGAGTCGGGACCTTCTCCGTGGGCTCATCCAACTGATCTAAAACACAAGTACGATGACGTGAAGTCAGGCATCTGCTTCTGCAGTAAGGAATCGGATCACATGTCCTTCTTCACCGAGCTGGCCCACCAGTACATTGATGGCGAGTGGAGGCCGGGAAGCGGCTCCTGGGACATCATCGATTTCAACCCGTACGACGGGGAGAAGCTGGCCTCGATCCCGGTCGCCACCGCCGTGGAGGTGGACCTGGCCTACCGTGCCGCGGAGCGCGCGCAGGAAGCCTGGGGTGCGACCAATCCCTACGCCCGCCGACTGGTCTTCGAGCGCGCCCTGCGGATCATCGAGGACCGCGAGCAGGAGATCACCGAGGCGATCATCGCGGAGCTGGGCGGCACGCATCTCAAGGCGGCCTTCGAGCTGCACCTCGCCAAGGAGTTCCTGCGCGAGGCGGTGCAGCTCTCCCTGCGGCCCGAGGGCCGGATCCTCCCCTCGCCGGTCGACGGCAAGGAGAACCGTGTCTACCGTCTGCCGGTCGGCGTCGTGGGCGTCATCAGCCCCTTCAACTTCCCCTTCCTGCTGTCGATCAAGTCGGTTGCCCCGGCGCTGGCGCTGGGCAACGCGGTGGTCCTCAAGCCGCACCAGAACACCCCGATCTGCGGCGGGTCCCTGGTGGCCAAGGTCTTCGAGGACGCCGGCCTGCCCGCCGGACTGCTGAACGTCGTCATCACCGACATAGCCGAGATAGGCGACGCGCTGCTGGAGCACCCGGTGCCGAAGGCCATCTCCTTCACCGGCTCGGACAAGGTGGGCAAGCATGTCGCCATCGCCTGCGCGGCCAACTTCAAGCGCGCCATTCTCGAACTGGGCGGCAACAGCGCGCTGATCGTGCTGGACGACGCGGACATCGACTACGCGGTGGACGCGGCGGTCTTCAGCCGTTACGTGCACCAGGGGCAGGTCTGCATGGCCGCCAACCGCGTCCTGGTGGACCGGAGCGTGGAGAAGGAGTTCACCGAGAAGTTCGTCGCCAAGGTCAAGACCCTGAAAGTCGGCGACCCGGCGGACCCGCAGACCCACATCGGCCCGCTCATCAACTCCACGCAGGCCGACGCGGTCACGGCACTGGTCGACCAGACCGTCGAGGCCGGCGCGACCGCGCTGCTGCACGGGACGTCCGAGGGCAATCTGGTGAGCCCGTCGGTGCTGACCGATCTCGAGGCCGACTCGCCGGTCCTGCAGCAGGAGATCTTCGGCCCGGTTGCTCTGATCGTGCCGTTCGACGGGGAGGACGAGGCGGTCAAGATCGCCAATGACACTCCGTACGGACTGAGCGGCGCGGTGCACACCGGCGACATCGAGCGGGGTGTACGGATCGCCCAGCGGATCAACACCGGAATGATCCACATCAACGACGGCACCGTCCACGACGAGCCGATCGTCCCCTTCGGCGGCGAGAAGCACTCCGGCAGCGGGCGGCTGAACGGTGAGTCGATGATCGAGGCGTTCACCACGCAGAAGTGGATCTCGGTGCAGCACGGCCGCTCGCAGTTCCCCTTCTGATACATCTCCGCGACGTCCGGCCCTTGCGGACAGAAGCTGACCGCAAGGGTCCGTAGCTTGGTTGTTGTCAGGACGGCACAGCCAAGCTCGGAAGGGCGGACATCATGGTCACTCACGTTCCCGCGGAGGCCCACGGCGACGAGCGCGGCGCGCTCCTCTCTTTCGTCGAGGCGCAGCGCGGCGCGATCCGCCGCTCGGTTCTGGGACTGACCGAGGAGCAGGCGGCGAGCCGTCCGAGCGCCAGCGAGTTCTCGCTGTCCGGACTGCTCAAGCACGTCGCTGAGACGGAGCTGAACTGGCTGCGGATGGCGCAGCAAAAGCTGGGGGCACCTTCCAGAGGCAGCTCTGGGGGAGAGAGGGCGCGCAACGAGGAGACCTGGGGCGACAGCCTCCGGCTCGTCGGCGAGGAGACGATCCCGGAAATGCTGGCGTTCTGGGACTCGGTCGCCAAGGAGACCGACGAGTTCATCCACTCCGTGCCCAGCCTGGACGACACCTTCCCGCTGCCCGACGCGCCCTGGTTCCCCAAGGACGGCGCGGTTTCGATGCGCTGGCTGATGCTGCATCTGGTGGAGGAGGTCGGCCGGCACGCGGGCCACGCGGACATCATCCGTGAGTCGCTGGACGGCAAGGGCTCGTTCGAGCTCGTGGCGCTGGAGAGCGGTCGGAGCTGGGGCGAGTAGGGGGCCGGCGGGGGTGCTCTCGCCGGCCCGGTCCGCGTACATCCGTGGTTCTCCGCGTACCCTAGTCAAAGTTGAATAGGAAGGGTACGCGCATGTCAGCGATCCGGCTGCTGGTCCTTGGAGCCGTACGCCAGCACGGGCGGGCGCACGGCTACCAGGTCCGCAACGATCTGGAGTACTGGGGCGCCCACGAGTGGTCCAACGCCAAGCCCGGCTCGATCTACCACGCGCTGAAGCAGATGGCGAAGCAAGGCCTGCTGCACGCCCATGAGATCGCGCCGTCGACTGCCGGCGGCCCGCCGCGCTCCGAGTACGAGATCACCGAGAAGGGCACCGAGGAGTTCTTCAAACTGCTTCGGGAATCCCTGACGGTCTACGACCAGAAGCTGGACATGCTCTCGGCGGGGATCGGCTTCATCGTCGATCTGAGGCGGGACGAGACCGTCGCGCTGCTGAAGGAGCGGGTGCGCGGCCTGGAGGAGTGGCGGGCCGCGGTGACGGAGTACTACACCCCCGAGGACGGTCCCCAGTCGCTCGGGCACATCGGCGAGATCATGAACCTGTGGGTCGGCTCCGCGGACTTCGGAGCCGAGTGGACACGGGGCCTGATCCGGCGGATCGAGGAGGGGGCGTACACCTTCTCGGGGGAGGGGGATCCCTTTGTGGGGGTGCTCGCCGAGGGCGAGGAGAACCCGTATGCCACGGGTGTGCCGCATGAGGGCGATCAGGGCTAATCAAGTTTGACCAATCGTGGATCCGGGGAGGATGCCTTCGAAGCAGTAATCAAGTTTGACTACTGGTTTTGCGGGTGCTTGAGGTGCTGGAGGAAGACGCATGACGGACGCGATCGTCGTCGAGGGCGCGCGGAAGCGGTACCGGGAGAAACGGGCACTGGACGGACTGGATCTGGCGGTGGTCCGCGGCACGGTGCACGGGGTGCTCGGGCCCAACGGCGCGGGCAAGACCACCGCCGTACGCATCATGGCGACGCTGATGCGGCACGACGAGGGCGTGGTGCGGGTGGCAGGCCACGACGTACGGACCGAGGCGGCCGAAGTACGGCGGCGGATCGGGCTGCTCGGGCAGCACGCGGCGGTCGACGAGGAGCTCGGCGGCCGGCAGAACACTGGAGATGTTCGGGCGGCTGTACCACCTGGGCGCTCGGCGGGCGGTCGCACGGGCGGACGAACTCCTGGAGCGGTTCGGGCTCGCGGACTCGGGCCGAAAGGCGGTCAAGCAGTACAGCGGCGGGATGCGCCGGCGGCTCGACCTGGCGGCGTCGCTGATCACCGAGCCGGAGGTGCTGTTCCTGGACGAGCCGACGACCGGGCTCGACCCGCGCGGGCGGGCCGAGGTGTGGAGCGCGGTGCGCTCACTGGTCGGCGGGGGCACGACCGTACTGCTGACCACGCAGTATCTGGAGGAGGCGGATCAGCTGGCCGACCGGATCTCGGTGATCGACGCCGGGCGGGTGATTGCGGACGGCACGGCGGACCAGCTGAAGGCGAAGCTCGGCGGCGACCGGATCGACATCGTCCTGCGTGACGCGGGACAACTGGCGTGCATTGCCTCGCTGTTGCCGGGCGAGGCAATCGTGGATGAGGACCGGAGGCTGGTCAGCGCGCCGGTGGACGACCGGATGGCGGCCCTGACCGAGGCCGTGCGCGCCCTGGAGGCGGCCGGCATCGAGGCGGAGGACATCGCCGTCCGGCGCCCCACGCTCGACGAGGTGTTCCTGCACCTCACTCAGGAGGTGTCCGCATGACCGTATGGGCTCTCACCGACTCCTGGACCATGACCCGGCGCGAACTCGCCCACTGGGCGCGGCAGCCGGTGCAGGTCGTCGTCGGCCTGGTCTTCCCGGTGATGCTGCTGCTGATGTTCGGCTATCTGGTCGGCGGCGGACGGGGCGTCGAAGGGGGGTACGTCGACTTCCTGGTCCCCGGCATGCTCGCGCTGACCATGGCCTTCGGCCTGGAGTCGACGATGCTGGCCGTCACCCAGGACCTGGGCAAGGGGGTCATCGACCGGTTCCGCTCCATGCCGATGGCGAGCTCCGCGGTGCTGGTCGGGCGGAGCGTGGCGGACATGCTCCAGTCGGCGCTCAGCCTGGTCGTGATGATCGGCGTCGGGTACGCGATCGGCTGGCGCTGGCACGGCGGATTCGTCTCGCTCCTGGGGGCGGTGGGTCTGCTGCTCCTGCTGCGGTTCGCAATGCTGTGGATCGGGATCCATCTGGCAATGGTCGCGGGCAAGCCGGAGATGGTGCAGGCCGTGCAGATCCTGGTGTGGCCGATCGGCTTCCTCTCCAACGCCTTCGCGACGCCGGAGTCGATGCCGGGCTGGCTGGGCGCGGCCGTCGAGTGGAACCCCATGTCGGCTACGGCCACGGCGGTAAGGGATCTGTCCGGCATCCCGGGCGTGGCGGACGGCTCCTGGGCGGCGGAGCACGCCCAGCTGATGGCGGCGGTGTGGCCACTCGCGCTGGTGGCGGTGTTCTTCCCGTTGGCGGTTCGGCGGTTCAGGCGGCTCAGTCACTGACTGCCGGGGCGGGGCGGCCGTCAGTGGTGGAAGGCGGTCGCCGCCGCCGTGTCCTTGCTCAACGGGTAGGGCTGGCGGCGCAGTTCGGGCAGCAGCCGGTTCAGATCCTCCATCAGCAGCTCCGCGAGATCGGAGGAGAAGCCGTTGCGGCAGACCACGCGGAGTACGGAGAGATCCTCTCGGTTGGCCGGGAAGGTGTACGCGGGCACCAGCCAGCTGTGCTCGCGCAGCCGCCGCGAGACGTCGAAGACGTCGAAGTTCTGCACGCCTGGCGCGGTGGTGACGGCGAACACGGGCAACTCGTCGCCGCGGGTGAGGAGTTCGAAGTCGCCCAGGGCCCCGAACTGGGCGGCGAGCCCGCGGGCGACGTCCCGGGATGTCTGCTGGACGGCCCGGTAGCCCTCCCGGCCCAGCCGCAGAAAGGTGTAGTACTGCGCGACGACCTGGGCGCCGGGGCGCGAGAAGTTCAGGGCGAAGGTGGGCATGTCGCCGCCCAGATAGTTGACCCGGAAGACCAGTTCCTCGGGCAACTCGGCACCCGTGCGCCACAGCGCCCAGCCGACGCCGGGATACACCAGGCCGTACTTGTGCCCGGAGGTGTTGATCGAGGAGACCCGTGGCAGCCGGAAGTCCCAGACGAGGTCCTCGTCGACGAAGGGCGCGACCATCGCGCCGGACGCCCCGTCGACATGGACGGGGATGTCCAGGCCGGTGCGCTCCTGGAGGGCGTCCAGGCCGGCGCAGACCTCGGCGACCGGTTCGTAGGACCCGTCGAAGGTCGAGCCGAGCACGGCTACTACGCCGATGGTGTTCTCGTCGCAGAGATCGGCCGCCGCCTGCGGATCGAGATGGAAGCGGTCGCCCTCCATGGGCACAAGCCGCGGCTCGACCTCCCAGAAGGTGCAGAACTTGTCCCAGCAGACCTGGACGTTGATGCCCATCACGAGATTCGGGCGGGCTGTCGCGGGATAGCGGTCGGCGTTGCGCTTCGTCCAGCGGCGCTTGAGTGCCAGGCCGGCCAGCATGCAGGCCTCGCTGGAGCCGGTGGTCGAGCAGCCGACCGCGGCGGCCGGGTCCGGGGCGTTCCAGAGGTCGGCGAGCATGGCCACACAGCGCCGCTCCAGCTCGGCGGTGCGCGGGTACTCGTCCTTGTCGATCATGTTCTTGTCCTGGCACTCCGACATCAGCACCCCCGCCTGTGGCTCCATCCAGGTGGTGACGAAGGTGGCGAGGTTGAGCCGGGAGTTGCCGTCGAGCATCAGCTCGTCATGGACCAGGCGGTACGCCGTCGAGGGTGGCAGCGGGCCGTCGGGAAGCCGGTGGGTGGGCGGGGCCGAGGTCATTCCGCTGACCGGGTCGGCCGCGCCGTAGAAAGGGTTGAGGGAGAGCCTGCGAGCTTCCTCCGCGTCCTCGGGGGCACTGCTGCCCGCGCCCTTGTGGAGTGGCATCGTCCTCACCGCCTTTCTGCTCCGGGCTGTAAGCGTTCAGGTCCCAGGCTCGTACGGGCTTGCACCTCACGCAACGTGAGGCAGCAGGCTGAGGCGCGTAACGAAAACGAAGGAGCGGAGAGCGATGAGCTACTTGGTGGGACAGGTTGCCGCGTTTGCCGGAGTGACGGTGCGCACGCTGCACCACTACGACGAGATCGGACTGCTTTCGCCGGGCGGCCGCAGCCACGCGGGCCACCGGCGTTACGACGACGCCGACCTCGACCGGCTGCAGCAGATCCTGTTCTACCGGGAGCTCGGCTTCCCGCTCGACGAGGTCGCGGCACTTCTCGACGACCCGGACGCGGACCCGCAGGAGCACCTGCGCAGGCAGCACGAGCTGCTGACGGTCCGGATCGAGAAGCTGCAGAAGATGGCCGAGGCCGTCGAACACGCCATGGAGGCACGGAAAATGGGCATCAATCTCACGCCCGAGGAGAAGTTCGAGGTCTTCGGGGACAAGGACCCCGAGCAGTACGCCGAGGAGGCCGAGCGGCGCTGGGGCGGCACCGCCAACTACGCCGAGTCGCAGCGGCGGGTCGCGGGCTACACCAAGGACGACTGGAAGCGCATGCAGGAGGAGGTCGCCGACTGGGGCGCCCGCTACGACGCCCTGATGACGGACGGTGAGCCGCCGACCGGAGAGCGGGCCATGGACATGGCCGAGGAGCACCGGCAGCACATCACCAAGTGGTTCTACGAGTGCACCTACGAGATCCACACGGGGCTCGGCGAGATGTATGTCTCGGACGAGCGGTTCCGCGCGTTCTACGACTCCACCAGGCCGGGGCTCGCCGTCCATCTGCGTGACGCGATCCTCGCGAACGCGGTGCGGGGCAGCTGATCGCGTCCGGGCCCCGGCCCGGACCCGGCCCGGGCGCGAGCCCGGCTCAGCTCCGGGCCAGGACCACCGCCGTGCCGTACGCGCAGACCTCCGTGCCCACGTCCGCCGCCTCCGACACGTCGAAGCGGAACATCAGCACGGCGTTGGCCCCGCGCGAGCGCGCCTGCTCGACCAGGCGCTCCATCGCCTGATTGCGGGTCTCGACCAGGGTCTTGGTCAGCCCCTTGAGCTCGCCGCCGATCATCGACTTGAGGCCCGCGCCGATCTGGCTGCCCAGATGCCGTGAGCGCACGGTGAGGCCGAAGACCTCTCCGATGACCTCCTGCACCTGAAATCCGGCTACGTCGTTCGTGGTGACGACCAGTACGTCGGACCCCGGTCCCTGTCCGCCGCCGAAATCTTCGATGCCCATCAGCGTCCACCTTCCGTACGGCTCCCATGCAGCTTTCTGAGGCTTGTGACGCACAGCTTTGTCCCAGTCGGAGCACGGTGCATCCTGAGCTGGCCGATGGAACGTGGAACGGCCGCGATGCGTTGATAGCTTTGGGCTGCCGACTACGCCGAATACACGGCCGAATCGACGATCGACCGACTATCGACTACTCAGGAGCCCGGACCTCGTGACTACCCTTGCGCTCGGACCGAGCTGGCTGGACCCGGACTATCTGATCTCGACCTTCGGCCTGATCGGGGTCCTGGTCATCGTCTTCGCCGAATCCGGCCTGCTCATCGGCTTCTTCCTGCCGGGTGACTCGCTGCTGTTCACCACCGGCCTGCTGGTGACCACCGGAGCGCTTGACGTCCCGCTGTGGGCGGTGTGCGCCTTGATCGTCCTCGCCGCCGTCATCGGCGACCAGGTCGGCTATCTCTTCGGCCGCAAGGTCGGCCCATCGCTCTTCAAGCGCCCCGACTCCAGGCTCTTCAAGCAGGAGAACGTCGAGAAGGCGCACGATTTCTTCGAGAAGTACGGCCCCAAGTCGCTGGTGCTCGCCCGCTTCGTGCCCATTGTGCGTACGTTCACGCCGATCATCGCCGGTGTGAGCCGGATGAACTACCGCTCGTTCATCACCTTCAACGTCATCGGCGGCACCCTGTGGGGTGCGGGCGTCACCCTGCTCGGCGCCGCGCTGGGCAAGGTCGATTTCGTCAACAAGCACATCGAATCGATCCTGATCCTCATCGTGCTGCTCTCGGTGCTGCCGATCGCGATCGAGTTCCTGCGGGCCCGTTCCCGGGGGAAGAAGGAAGCCGCCGCAGCGGGACCGGCCGACGAGGTGCCCCCGGCGCAGCACGGCCGCCACGCCAAGCGCTGAATCCGTCCGTACGAGAACTAAAAGCCGCGCGTCCGCTTGGCCGCGCGGCGTTCGGCCCGCCCCTCGCCGGCCGGCACCCTCAGGACCAGCCGGGAGATCTCGCTTCCCAGGTTCACCCCGATCGCGATGGCCAGCGCCAGGGCGGCGGCCTTGGACAGCGAGGCGAGACCCGCGTTCAGGTCGTTCCTGGCGATCTCCAGCAGTCCGAAGTACGTCGCGCTACCGGGCAGCAGTGGGCCGATGGCAGCGGTGACGTACGGCAGCGCGGAGGCGAACCGGTAGCGCGAGAGCAGCTGCCCGAACAGGCCCACCAGACCGGCCGCTGCGGCCGTGGCCACGACCGGCGGGATTTCGGCGGTGTCCGCGAGCGCGCCGTACACCACCCAGGCCACCCCGCCGTTGAGTGTCACCAGCAGCACGGTGTTGCGTTCCTGCTGCAGCAGTATGGCGAAGCACAGCGACAGTGCCATGGCCGCCAGCGTCTGGACGATCGGCCGCTCGACGCTGTGGATGGCCGTCTCCGGGTTGAGGCTCGAGCCCAGCGCGATGCCCAGATAGAGCACGCTCAGTACGCCGATGACGATGCCGACGACGAGATAGCCGACTTCGAGCAACCGCGCGGCGGCGGTGATGTAGAAGCCGGTCAGGCCGTCCTGTACGCCGGCGACCAGGGCCCGCCCCGGGATCAGCGCGAACAGCCCACCGGTGATCACCGCGGAGGCGCGTACGTCCAGCGGCGACAGCGTCAGCGCGACGCCCATCGCGGCCGACGGCATGGCCGCCGCGACGAACTGGTAGAACTCCGGCAGTCCGCGGCCCGCGAACAGCCAGGCCAGCCGGTCGCCGAGCATCGCGCTGACCGCCGCCGCCAGGAACACCAGCACCCCGCCGCCGACCAGCACGGACGCCGCGCCCGCAAGCAGGCCGCCGGCCAAGGTGAGCGCCCAGCCGGGGTAGGGGTGGCGATTGCGGCGGATCTCGGCGAGACGCCGGTAGGCCTCCTCCAGCGATACGTCGACGTCCTCGGAACTGATGTCGTGGACGAGTCGGTAGACGGCGGCCAGCCGGGTGTAGTCGGTGCCCCGGCGCCGTACGGTCCGGTTCGCCGTCACCGGGTCGTCGACCAGCGACGGCTGGTAGGTGATCGACAGCAGGGTGAAGGTGACGGTCGGCTCGCAGCGGTCGAGGCCGTACGAAACCGAGATGGCGAACATGGCCGCCTCGACGTCCTCCGCGCCCTCACCGCCCGCGAGCAGCAGCTCGCCGATACGCAGCGTCAGGTCCAGCACACGCGGCACGGCGGGACCGGCCTCGTCCTGCCGCTGCGCGTACTCCGGCACCGGCCGCTCGCCGACCGGGATGCGCAGCATCGCCCGCATCCGGTCCTGCCAGGGCGCGTGCTTGGTCAGCCGGATCATCGGCATGCCGTGCGCGGGGGTGAAGGCGGGCGGCGACTTCCTGGCGCTGTAGGTGCTGGGCGGTGCGAACGCGGAGCCCTCCTGCTCGGCGGGCGCTTCGGGGGCGAGCCCGGCCGGAACCGCGAACTCCGAGGACGGATGGTCCTCCTCGGGTGCCTCCGGCTGTCCCACCCCTGCCGGCGGGGTGAAGGCGCTGTGCGCCTCGTCGGACTGAGGCTTCCGGTCTTCCGGACCCTCCGGCTCCGCCACCACGTGCTGCCCTCGCTCCCGATCGTGTCGCCGTGTCAGATCAGTATGGACACGCCCACAAGACCACACGAACCCCGGCCGTCGGCCACCGGTCCAGGGCGCACGACGGGCGGCGCACCCGTGGGGTGCGCCGCCCGTACGAGCAGCTCAGCGCGAGGTCAGTGCGCGCCGCCGTGTGCCTCCAGGCGCTTGTAGGACGCCTCGATCTCCGCCTCCGCCTCGGTGCGGCCGACCCAGTTCGCGCCCTCGACCGACTTGCCGGGCTCCAGGTCCTTGTAGACCTCGAAGAAGTGCTGGATCTCCAGGCGGTCGAACTCCGACACATGGTGGATGTCCCGCAGGTGCTCCACCCGCGGGTCGGAGGCCGGCACGCAGAGCAGCTTGTCGTCGCCGCCCGCCTCGTCCGTCATCCGGAACATGCCGATCGCGCGGCACTTGATCAGGCAGCCGGGGAAGGTCGGCTCGTCAAGGATGACCAGTGCGTCCAGCGGGTCGCCGTCCTCGCCGAGGGTGTTCTCGACGAAGCCGTAGTCGGCCGGGTAGCTGGTCGAGGTGAAGAGTCGACGGTCCAGGCGGATCCGACCGGTCTCGTGGTCCACCTCGTACTTGTTCCGCGAACCCTTCGGGATCTCGATGGTGACGTCGAACTCCACGGGTGGCTCCTCCATGATCAACACATACAACTGGTGGTTAAGTGTCCCTCACGCAGGTGTGTGATCGCGAAAGGGGCTGGTGCGAGGTGCCAGAGGTCAGGACATGGCAGCTCACCGCGGGCGCCGCCGTGGTCGGCCTCGCCCTCGCCGCCGGGGCTGTGGCCGCGGCCGGTCCGTGGGACTCCGGTCAGCGTAAGGCCGAGAGAGAGCGGGCCGCTGCCCTGAGCGTCCCAGGTGGCGCACATCACGAGGCCGCCAGGCCGAAGCGCCCGGCGCCCGCGCCCAGCGCGCCCGGCGTGCTCGCCGCCCTGGGCGCCCCCACGACCACGGCGCCGGCCCCGCGGACCACCCCTGCCGGCCTCGCCAGGGTGCTCGCCCCGCTGCTCGGCGACCCCGGTCTCGGCACGGTCCGTACGGCCTCGGTCATCGATGTCGCGACGGGCAGGCAGTTGTACGGAAAGGGGGCCGCGGACCCCATGACCCCGGCCTCCACCATCAAGATCGCCACCTCGGCCGCGGCCCTGTCGGCGCTCGGTCCGGACCACCGCATCCCCACCACGGTCGTCGCCTCCAAGGACGCGAAGGAGCTCACGCTGGTCGGCGGCGGCGACGCGACCCTCGACACTGCCGGCCTGCGCACCCTCGCCGACCGTACCGCGCGCGCCCTGCGCGAGCGCGGGGTGACGACGGTCCGCCTGGCGTACGACACCTCGCTCTACAAGGGCCCCGGGCTGCACCCCATCGGCCCCAACGTGAACATCGCCCCGGTCAGCGCCCTGATGGTCGGCGAAGGGCGGCTTGCGGGTACCTTCCAGGCCTCAGGCTCTGAGGGAGAGGGGGCCACCGGCGCCGCGGACCGCAGCGGCGACCCGGCGGGCGACGCCGCCCGCGCCTTCGGGCGGCTGTTGAACGAGCGGGGCATCCACAGTTCAGCGACGCCCGCCCCCGGCCGGCCCGCTGCCGGAGCCAAGCCCGTCGCCAAGGTGCTCTCCCCGCCCCTCTCGGCTCTGGTCGAGCGGGCCCTGACGCACAGTGACAACGACATCGCCGAGGCCCTCGCCCGCCAGACCGCCCTGGCGACCGGAGAGGAGGCGAGCTTCGCGGGCGCGGAGCGCGCCGTCACCAAGCAACTGACCCGGCTGAAGCTCCCGTTGACCGGCGCCCGCTTCGCCGACGGCAGCGGACTCAGCCGCCAGGACAAACTCTCCGCCGGCCTGCTGACCGCACTGCTGGCCCGCGCCGCCGACCCGGCCCACCCCGAGCTGCGCCCGGTCCTCACCGGCCTCCCGGTCGCGGGCTTCAGCGGGACCCTTCAGACCCGCTACACCGAGACCTCGCCGGGCACCGGACTGGTGCGCGCCAAGACGGGCACGCTGACCGGTGTGAATACCCTGGCCGGCACGGTCGTCGCCCCGGACGGCCGTCTCCTCGCCTTCGCCTTCCTCGCCGGGAACACCGCCTCCAGGGAGGACGCCCAGCCCGCCCTGGACCGGCTGGCCGCGGCGCTGGCATCGTGATGTTCCCGGCGAACCGGCCGGTTCCAACGACTCACCGACGGACGAGCCGACAACGTACGGTTGACGCATGACGAGCATCGGTGGTGCCGAGATGGTCGACTGGAACCTCGCTGTGGCGACCGCGACCCGCTTCGTGCGGCCCGGGCCCGACGTGAGCAGGGAAGAGGCGCGCGCCGTCGTCGCCGAGCTGCGACGGCATGCCAAGGCGTCCGAGGAACATGTGCGGGGCTTCACCCGGATGATCCCGGAAGGCCACGAACCGCTGGACACGCCTGTGCTGGTCGTGGACCGGGCCGGGTGGGTCAGGGCGAACGTCGCGGGCTTCCGCGAGCTGCTCAAGCCGCTGCTGGACAAGATGCAGGAACGCCGTCCGGGCGGCCCCGGCGGCGCGGTGCTCGGCGCGGTCGGCGGCAAGGTCACCGGCGTGGAGCTGGGGATGCTGCTGTCGTTCCTTGCCTCGCGGGTTCTCGGGCAGTACGAGACCTTCGCCCCGCCCACCCGTGAGTTGCCCGCCTCAAAGAACGGCGGCGGACGGCTGCTGCTCGTCGCCCCGAACATCGTGCACGTGGAGCGTGAACTGGAAGTCGAGCCGCACGACTTCAGGCTCTGGGTCTGTCTCCACGAGGAGACCCACCGCACCCAGTTCACCGGCGTGCCGTGGCTGCGCGACCACCTCGAGGGCGAGATCCAGTCATTCCTCGGGGAGACCGAGGTCGACCCTATGACAGTCCTGGAGCGCTTCCGGGAGGCTGCCCAGTCGCTGTCCGGCGCGCGCCCCGAGGGCGAGGAGGACGAGGGCGGCCGCTCCATCGTCGAGCTGGTGCAGACCCCCGCCCAGCGCGAGATCCTCGGCCGGCTGACCGCCGTCATGTCGCTGCTCGAGGGCCACGCGGACTATGTGATGGACGGCGTCGGGCCCGATGTCGTGCCCTCCGTCGCCGAGATCCGGGAGAAGTTCCAGCAGCGCAGGGCACGTGGCGCGAGCCGTCTCGACCAGGCGCTGCGCAAGCTGCTCGGGCTCGACGCCAAGCTGCGTCAGTACCGCGACGGCGAGCGATTCGTGCGCTCCGTCGTGGAGGAGGTCGGTATGGATGGATTCAACCGTGTCTGGACGTCTCCGAACACCCTCCCCACCAAGGCGGAGATCGCCAAACCGGCGGACTGGGTCGCGAGAGTGCACCGTAAAGCAGAGTCGTGAGCGGGCGGCCGCCAACGGCAGAAGAACGCCCCAGTAATCACCCATCCGAGGGACCGTAGGCAATGGGTAGGCGTGCAATGCTCGGATATCGGCTCGGATCTGTCACCATCGACGCACTCTGAGTGACTAATCCTCCGTCCCGACTCCGACCGAGGCACCCCCCAACTTTTCACGAAGGGCACCGGACATGGGTCCCCATCCTGCGGTCGCGGCGATACGCCTGGCGGTCCGCCGCGTACTCCACGACGTACTCACTGAACACTCCGATCGCGTCGCGCGCTCCGTGAGCCACGCGACTTCCGCGTACTCCGCCTACTCCGCGTCCCCCTCGC
The DNA here is from genome assembly GCF_053599675.1 of Streptomyces sp. NPDC000880. Classification (NCBI taxonomy): domain Bacteria; kingdom Bacillati; phylum Actinomycetota; class Actinomycetes; order Kitasatosporales; family Streptomycetaceae; genus Streptomyces; species Streptomyces sp. NPDC000880. Next base: position 29,797 of record NZ_JBSFMS010000030.1, read on the forward strand.
CCTCCGCGACGAAGACCGCGACGAATCCCGCGAACCCCACCTCCGCAGGCGAGCAGCCGCTCGTCCTTGTGGCGTGCTCGGGCGGCGCCGACTCCATGGCCCTCGCCTCCGCCCTCGCCTTTGAAGCCCGCAAACTCTCCGTCCGGGCCGGCGGCATCACCGTCGACCACGGCCTCCAGGATGGCTCCGACCTCCGCGCCGCCGAGGTCGCCGCCCGGCTCACCGCGATGCAGCTCGACCCCGTCGAAGCCATCTCGGTACGGGTCGGCCGCGACGGCGGACCCGAGGCCGCGGCCCGCGACGCCCGCTACGCGGCCCTCGACGATGCCGCAGAGCGCTACGGCGCCGCGGCCGTGCTGCTCGGCCACACCCGCGACGACCAAGCTGAAACCGTCCTGCTGGGCCTCGCCCGCGGCTCCGGCATCCGCTCGCTGTCCGGAATGGCCGCCATCTCGGGGGCCACCGGCCGTTACCGCCGCCCCTTCCTCCAGCTCGACCGGCAGACCGCCCGCAAGGCCTGCATGGTCCAGTCGCTGCCCGTCTGGGACGACCCGCACAACGCCGATCCGGCCTACACCCGCTCCCGGTTGCGCCACGAAGGCCTGCCCGCCTTGGAGAAGGCGCTCGGCAAAGGCGTCGTCGAGGCCCTGGCCCGTACCGCACAGCTCTCCCGCGACGATGCCGACGCCCTGGACACCTGGGCCGCCGACGCGGACGCCGCCGTACGGGACGACACAGGTCAGCTGCAGTGCGCGAAGCTGTACGCGCTGCCGCCCGCCGTGCGCCGCCGGGTGCTGCGCCGGGCCGTCATCGAGGCCGGTGCGCCCGCCGGTTCACTCTTCGCCCGGCACGTCGAGGAAGTCGACCGCCTGATCACGAGCTGGCGCGGCCAGGGAGCCATCAATCTGCCCGGCCGCGTCGAGGCTCGACGGCAGGGTGGCAGACTGGTCATTCGGCAAGGCTGACGCAGCACGACGAAAGTGGCCCGGGTGAACGAGAAGGACATGGGCACCGACCTCCAGTCGGTGCTCATCACCAAGGAAGAGATCGACGCGAAGCTGGGCGAGCTGGCGGCGAAGATCGACGCAGAGTACGCGGGCAAGGACCTGCTCATCGTCGGTGTCCTCAAGGGCGCCGTGATGGTGATGGCGGACCTGGCGCGTGCCCTGTCCACCCCCGTCACCATGGACTGGATGGCTGTGTCGTCCTACGGCGCGGGCACCCAGTCTTCGGGCGTGGTTCGGATCCTCAAGGACCTGGACACCGACATCAAGGGCAAGCACGTCCTGATCGTCGAGGACATCATCGACTCCGGCCTCACGCTCTCCTGGCTGCTGTCGAATCTCGGCTCGCGCGAGCCGGCCTCCCTCGAGGTCTGCACCCTGCTGCGTAAGCCGGATGCCGCGAAGGTCGCGATCGACGTGAAGTGGATCGGCTTCGACATTCCCAATGAGTTCGTCATCGGGTATGGCCTGGATTACGCCGAGAAGTACCGCAATCTGCCGTTCGTCGGCACGCTCGCACCGCACGTATACGGCGGCTGAAGCCCCACAGAGGCAACGGGAACCCTTGCCTCCTTCCCGCCGTTGGAGCAAGGGAAGGCGGCCGCGGGTGACAATGCTGGGGTACCGTCCGAAGAACAGTCTTTTCTCACAGCAGCATTTACCTACGGGCAGGAGGGACGGGGCGAATTCGCTCCGTATGGATGGACGTGAAGCGATACTTCCGTGGGCCGGTCATGTGGATCGTGCTGGCCGTCCTCGCCGTGGTCGTGTTGATGCAGGTCGTCGGCTCGTCCGGCGGCTACAAGACGGTGGACACCGGCGAGGTCGTCCAGGCGATCGACAAGAACCAGGTCGACCAGGTCAAGCTGACCACAGGCGACGAACAGATCATCAAGGTTGACCTGAAGGGCAACCAGAAGGTCAAGGGCAGCGACAAGATCCAGGCGAGCTACATCGGCACCCAGGGTGCCGATCTGGCCAACAAGCTGCAGACGAAGTACGAGGCCGGCGACATCGAGAAGGGTTACACCGTCTCGCCGTCGAAGCAGAGCCCGTTCGTATCGGTGCTGCTCTCGCTGCTGCCCTTCGTTCTGATCGTCGTGGTCTTCCTCTTCCTCATGAATCAGATGCAGGGCGGCGGCTCCCGAGTCATGAACTTCGGGAAGTCCAAGGCCAAGCTGATCACCAAGGACACCCCGAAAACGACCTTCTCCGATGTGGCGGGGGCCGACGAGGCGGTCGAGGAGCTCCACGAGATCAAGGAGTTCCTGCAGGAGCCGGCCAAGTTCCAGGCGGTCGGCGCCAAGATCCCGAAGGGTGTGCTGCTGTACGGCCCGCCCGGCACGGGCAAGACGCTGCTCGCGCGCGCCGTTGCGGGCGAGGCGGGCGTCCCGTTCTACTCGATCTCCGGTTCCGACTTCGTCGAGATGTTCGTCGGCGTCGGCGCCTCCCGGGTGCGCGACCTCTTCGAGCAGGCCAAGGCGAACGCCCCGGCGATCGTCTTCGTCGACGAGATCGACGCCGTCGGCCGGCACCGCGGTGCGGGTCTCGGCGGCGGCCACGACGAGCGTGAGCAGACGCTCAACCAGCTGCTCGTCGAGATGGACGGCTTCGACGTGAAGGGCGGCGTCATCCTGATCGCCGCCACCAACCGGCCGGACATCCTTGACCCGGCGCTGCTGCGCCCGGGCCGGTTCGACCGGCAGATCGCCGTAGACCGTCCGGACATGCAGGGCCGTCTCGAGATCCTCAAGGTCCACCAGAAGGGCAAGCCGGTCGCCCCGGACGTCGACCTGGGCGCTGTCGCCCGGCGTACGCCCGGCTTCACCGGCGCGGACCTGTCGAACGTGCTGAACGAAGCGGCGCTCCTGACGGCGCGCAGCGACAAGAAGCTGATCGACAACCACGCCCTGGACGAGGCGATCGACCGTGTCGTGGCGGGCCCGCAGAAGCGGACCCGGATCATGTCGGACAAGGAAAAGAAGATCACCGCGTACCACGAGGGCGGTCACGCCCTGGTCGCGGCGGCTTCGCCGAACTCCGACCCGGTCCACAAGATCACGATCCTGTCCCGTGGCCGGGCGCTCGGTTACACCATGGTCCTGCCGGACGAGGACAAGTACTCCACCACGCGCAATGAAATGCTCGACCAACTGGCATACATGCTGGGTGGCCGCGCGGCGGAGGAGCTCGTCTTCCACGATCCGACCACTGGTGCTGCCAACGACATCGAGAAGGCCACGACCACGGCCCGCGCGATGGTCACGCAGTACGGCATGACCGAGCGGCTCGGCGCGATCAAGTTCGGTGGCGACAACTCGGAGCCGTTCCTGGGCCGTGAGATGGCTCACCAGCGGGACTACTCCGAAGAGGTCGCGGCACTGGTCGACGAAGAGGTCAAGAAGCTCATCGAGACCGCGCACAATGAGGCCTGGGAGATCCTCGTCGAGAACCGCGACGTTCTCGACAGCCTGGTTCTCCAGCTGCTGGAGAAGGAGACCCTCGGCAAGGAGCAGATCGCCGAGATCTTCGCGCCCATCGTGAAGCGCCCGGCCCGCCCGGCGTGGACCGGCTCCTCGCGGCGTACGCCGTCGACGCGGCCGCCGGTGCTCTCGCCGAAAGAGCTGGCGCTTACCAACGGCGCCGTCGGCACCAATGGGGCGGTGCCCACGGACGCCGCCCCGGCGATCGAGGCGGTCCCGGAGGAGCGTCCGGAGAGCTGACCCGTCCTGCGCTGTGGCCACACAGGGCCCGGAATGGATGCCGCGTCCCCCAGGTTTTAGCCTGGGGGACGCGGCATTCCCGTATGCCTGCACGTCAGAGTAAGAGGAACGAGGCACAGATGACCGACCCGGTGACGCTGGACGGCGAGGGCACGATCGGCGAGTTCGACGAGAAGCGGGCCGAGAACGCCGTACGCGAGCTCCTCATCGCGGTCGGGGAGGACCCGGACCGCGAGGGCCTGCGGGAGACGCCGACGCGTGTGGCGCGCGCGTACCGGGAGATATTCGCGGGGCTGTGGCAGCAGCCGAAGGACGTCCTGACGACGACGTTCGACCTCGGTCACGACGAGATGGTCCTGGTGAAGGACATCGAGGTCATGAGCTCCTGCGAGCATCACCTGGTGCCGTTCCACGGGGTGGCGCATGTCGGGTACATCCCGTCGTCGGACGGGAAGATCACGGGGCTGTCGAAGCTGGCCCGCCTCGTGGACGTCTTCGCGCGCCGGCCGCAGGTGCAGGAGCGGCTGACGACGCAGATAGCGGACTCGCTGATGGAGATCCTGGAGCCGCGCGGCGTGATTGTGGTCGTCGAGTGCGAGCACATGTGCATGACGATGCGGGGAGTGCGTAAGCCGGGGGCGAAGACGATCACGTCGGCGGTGCGGGGGCAGTTGCGGGATCCGGCGACGCGCAATGAGGCGATGAGCTTGATCATGGCGCGCTGAGGGGGTGCAGCCCCGCCCCTTCGAGGCTCACTGCCGATGTGCGGCTCCGCCGCGTGGGGAGGCGGAGCACGGCCAAACCGGACCTACGCGCGGGCCGTGCCCTCGCCGTCGTCGTCCTCCGGGAGTTTGCAGACCCGCTCGAGGAAGAACGCCGCCGCGATCACGCCGATCCCCGCCACCACCGACAAAGCCGCGTAGATCGCCTGGTCCCGGCGCGCCGGGATGTCCAGGGAGCTCAGTAGGTACACGCCCGTGCCGCCGTACATGCCCGAGACCAGGGCCGCCACCAGCGCGCTCGCCTGGCCGAAGACCACCGCGCGGGCCGCCATCAGTGGCTCTACGCCCTTCGCCCCCGGGCGTCGTTCCCGCTGGGCCCGCAGCCGCGCGCGGAGCGAGAGCGCGGTCGCGGTGAGGATGACGGCGATCACCGCCAGCACGATCGGCGCGGCCAGCGGCACGCTCGGCAGGGTGCCGAACGCCTCCCACAGGCGGGCGCCGCCCCAGGACAGCACCCCCGCCGCGGCGAAGAGACCGGCAAGTACACCGAGCCGTAGTTGCTTCACCGAGAGTGCCGCCCTTCACCTGTCCGCCGTACGCAAGAGCCTAACGACTAGTCGGGCAGACGGAGTTCCAGGTCGGCGCGGGGGACCACGGCCTCCCGCCCGACGCCGGCCAGCAGTTGCGTCACCGAACCGTAACCCGCAATCTGCGCCTCCGGTTCGATGTCGTGCCACGGGGCGAGCACGAACGCGCGCTGGTGGGCGCGCGGGTGGGGGAGCGTGAGCGACGGGTCGTCGGAGACCACTTCGGCGTACGCCACGATGTCGACGTCGATGGTGCGCGGACCCCAGCGCTCCTCGCGGACCCGGTCGAAGGCCTCTTCGATGGCCTGCCCGCGCTCCAGCAGGGAGGACGGCGGAAGCGTGGTTTTGATCACAACGACCGCGTTGAAGTACGAGGGCTGGCTGCCGGGCTCGACCCCCCACGGCTCCGTCTCGTACACCGGAGACACGGCCTTGACCCGCAGCCCGGGCGTGTCCTCGAGCGCGTCGATCGCGCCTTGGAGGGTCTCCAGCCGGTTGCCGAGGTTGGAGCCGAGGGCGATCACGGCCCGTTTCGGATTGGACAGGGTGATGTCCGCCGCGTCGACCTGCTCCACCACGGAGGCGGGCACCGGCTGCACGGTCGGGTCGCTCTGCGTCCCGTTGGAAAACACGGTCATACTCGGCTCCGGGTGATCGTGATGGTCACGTCGTCGAACGGCACCGTGATCGGTGCGTCCGGCTTGTGCACGACCACCTCGACCTCTTCGACGCCGTCGTGCTTGAGACACTGTTGGGCGATCCGCTCCGCCAGCGTCTCGATCAGGTCGACGGGCTCGCCCTCGACGACCGCGACGACCTCCTCCGCCACAATGCCGTAGTGCACGGTCTTCGCCAGGTCGTCGTCGGCCGCCGCGGGGCGGGTGTCGAGGCCGAGCATCAGGTCCACGATGAACGTCTGGCCCTCCTCGCGCTCCCGGGGGAAAACGCCATGGTGCCCGCGGGCCTTGAGGCCGCGCAGCGCGACACGATCCACGCGAATCACTCCTGCTGTCGTTGGTCTTGCGGGCACATGGCCGCGTGCGGGCGGCCCGTGTCCACCATCGAATCTACCTGCGAGCACTGACAGCGCTCGCCCACGGGGGCACTGTGGCCGGGCGCCCCGCGAGGCTGGTAGCCGCCCCTACCCGGAGGCCCGGAATTCCAACCTCCATAGGGGCGCTTACCCACTTACGAGGGGCTGTCCTCGTCCTCTTCGTCGTCGCTTTCCGCCAGTACGGGTGATCCGTGATGTGACCAGATCTTCCAACCGTCGGATGTGCGACGGAACACATTGGTGGCGACGACGAGCTGGCCGACGAGCGGGCCGAGTTCACCGCTCTCCTCGGCGGGGCCGCCGCTGAGGATGTTCTCCGTACAGGTCACCAGGGCGGTGTCGCCGGCGAGGCTCACCTTGAGGTCGGTGAGGAAGAACTGGATGTACTCGGTGTTCGCCATGATCAGGGCGTACGAGCGGAGCACTTCGCCGCGACCGGAGAGCACGGGCCAGCCGGGGTGGATGCACGAGATGCCCTCGTCCAGCCAGAGGCTGGAGAGCTCATCGAAGTCACCGCGCTCCATCGTCTCGTAGAACGTGGTGTTGGCAGCTTCGACCAGCTCTACCTCGGTACGGCTCACCGGGCGGCCTCGATGGCCCGGGCGACGCGGACGGCGTCGGCCGTGGCTCGCACTTCGTGGACGCGGACGGCCCACGCGCCCTCGTGTGCCGCGATGGCGGAGACCGCGGCGGTGGCGGAGTCCCGCTCCCTGGCGGGTGGCGGAGCGCCCTCCTTCGCCAGTACGTGCCCGAGGAACCGCTTGCGGGAGGCCGCGACGAGCACGGGGCGGCCGAGCGCGCGTAGCTCGGCGAGGTGGGCGACGAGGGCGAGGTCGTGCTCGGCCTGCTTGGCGAAGCCGAGGCCGGGGTCGATGACGAGGCGCTCGGGGGCGATGCCGCCGGCGACGACGGCGTCCATGCGGTCGCGCAGCTCGGTGACGACTTCGGCGACGACGTCGGCGTAGACGGCGCGGCTGTTCATGTCGTGGCTGAAGCCGCGCCAGTGCATGACGACGAAGGGGACGCCGGTAGCGGCGACGGCGGGCACCATGCGGGGGTCGGCGAGGCCGCCGCTGACGTCGTTGACGAGGACAGCGCCGGCGGCGACGGCCTTCTCGGCGACGGAGGCGCGCATGGTGTCGACGGAAACGGTGACGCCCTCGGCGGCGAGGCCGCGTACGACGGGGATCACGCGCCGCAACTCCTCGTCCTCGTCGACGCGGCTGGCGCCGGGCCTGGTGGACTCGCCGCCGACATCGACGAGATCGGCGCCTTCGGTGGCGAGGCCGAGGCCGCGCTTGACGGCGGCGGTGGTGTCGAACCAGCGGCCGCCGTCGGAGAAGGAATCGGGCGTCACATTGACGACCCCCATGACCGCACAGCGATCCCACTCCGGCAGCCCACTGGCTGTGCCCCGTCCGCGCAACGTACTCATACGCCCAGCCTAGGCCCGCGAGTCGGGCCACCAGTCACGCCGGTGGGCTCGGGCAGGGTTTGTTTCCCCACCCGCCCGCCCGTGAGATGTGGGGGTACTGGGCACCCCCCACGGGCCCCGTCGGGTGCGGCAGCCTCGCGCCGCGGGGTTGAGGGTGAGCCTTTTCGGGCGGGAAGCCGGCCAGGGCCCCGCTGCCCGGCGGGGGCGGCGGGGTACCCCCGACCCCCGGGGTGCCGCTGCGCGGCAGCTGGGCGGGGCCGACTGTCGTCACGGCAGGCGGGCGGGCCGGACCGCCCCGTGGCGGGCAGCCGGGCCGCCCCGTGGCGGGCAGTTGGGCCGTCCGGGCGGGCCGGGCCGGCCCCCTTTCCTACGCCGCGCGGATCTCGTGTTCCGGCTGGGGGGGCGTGACGTGGGCGCACGGGCGCGGCTGGCGCGTCGGGCGGCGGCGGGGGAAGAGGCGGGGGAGCGCGATGTTCACGAAGCCCTCTGCCTGCATCGCGGCGAAGCTGATGCGCGGGAGGTCGCGGGTGTTGCGGAAGACCACGAAGCGCGGCTCCCATCGGGGCTGGAACTTCGCATTGAACTTGTACAGCGACTCGATCTGGAACCAGCGGGACAAGAACACCAGCAGTCCGCGCCACATTCGCAGGACCGGGCCCGCGCCGATCTTCTCGCCGCGGGCGAGCGCCGAGCGGAACATCGCGAAGTTGAGCGAGACCCGCTCGATCTTCAGCCCCGGCGACGCCTGCAGCGAGGCGACAATCAGCAGTTCGTTCATGCCCGGGTCGGCCGAGCGGTCGCGCCGCATCAGTTCCAGGGACATGCCGTCCGTGCCCCACGGGACAAAGTGGATGATCGCCTTCAGGTCCCCGTAGGGGGACTCCGCGTCCTCCCTGTGGGCCGTGGCGATCACCGCGTCGCCGTCGGCCGGGTCGCCTATCCGGCCCAGCGCCATCGAGAAGCCCCGCTCGGTGTCGGTGCCGCGCCAGGCCGCCGCGGCCAGCCGTATCTGCTTCAGCTCCTCGTCGGAGATGTCACGAGCGCGCCGTACCCGGGTCTCATAGCCGTTGCGCTCGATGCGCTTCACCATCTGGCGTACGTTGCGCATCGCGCGCCCGGTGAGGGAGAAATCCGCGGCATCCACCACCGCCTCGTCCCCGAGTTCCAGCGCGTCCAGCCCCGTCTCCCGGGTCCAGACCTCGCCGCCGGTCTCCGAACAGCCCATCACCGCCGGGGTCCAGGAGTGCGCCTTCGCCTCGTCCATGAAGCGCTCGATCGCGCCCGGCCAGGCCTCGACGTCGCCTATCGGGTCGCCGCTGGCGAGCATCACGCCGGAGACCACGCGGTAGCAGACCGCCGCCTTGCCGCTGGGTGAGAAGACGACGCCCTTGTCGCGGCGGAGCGCGAAGTGCCCCAGCGAGTCGCGGCTGCCATGCCTGACCAGCAGGTCGCGCAGTCGGCGCTCGTCGTCCTCGGTGAGGCGCGCGGCCGGATGCTCCGGCCGGAAGGCCAAGTAGATCGTGGTGACGGCGGTCAGCAGGCCGAGCGCACCGAGGGAGTAACCGACGGTCCAGGAGACCCCGTCGCCGTACTCGACGGGACCTTCGAAGCCGAAGAGCCCGTACAGGACATGCTCCAGGCGGTCCGTCAGGCTCGGGCTGCCGACCACCTTGCGCGGGTGCGCGCTGACGATGACCAGGCCAAGACCCAGCGAACCGACGCCCATGAGGATGAAGTTGGCGAGCGCCTTCCACCGGCTGCGCGGATCTGGCAGCGCCGCGAATTCACTCCTGTGGCGCACCAGCAGCGTCAGAAGCGCCAGCGAGAGCAGTACGCCGATGACCGAGTGCCGGTAGATGAACTGCCCCACCGCCCCGGCCGGCAGCAGAATCACCGCGGCCCGCCAGGCCCGGCGCTTGTGGCGCTTGAGCCCGTGGGCGAGCAGCAGCAGCAGTACGCCGGCGCTCAGCGAGAGCGCCGCGGCAAACGGCCCGGCCCCCGGCAGCACCTCGGCGAGGGAGTGCATGCGGCTGTGCCGGAAGCGGGGGAAGACCCCGGAGCCGATGTCGATCAGGCCGACGAGTGTGCAGGCCGTGCCGACCAGCGTAGGGACCGCTTCCGGGCGGGGGCCGCGCAGCACGCGACGCACCCAATACGGAACCAATCCTGATTTGTCCTCATCTACCGTTACAGACATCGCTTCCCGTGGCTCCGCGAGAGATCCGTGTCCGTGGGCCGTAAAACTTTGGGCTCCGGACGATTTGCGTTCTCTAGGACGGGACTTCCGGGGGGTGGGTTCACTCATTCACAGAAAATTCTCAAGGAAGAAAGCTCACCTGACTCATGGGTCTGACCAGTAACAAAGTTCTGGCCTTGGCCATCCTCGTGGCGGTGCTGTTGTTCACAGCCACGATCTGGCTCTGGCCGCGGCTCGCCCGCCACGGCTGGCGCGCCGTGACCGGCAGGATCGGGCTGCTGCTGGCGACCCAGCTCGCGCTCTTCGCCGCGGTCGGCCTCGCGGCCAACAGCTCCTTCCTCTTCTACGGCTCTTGGGCCGACCTCTTCGGTCAGAAGCAGGACCTCGGTGTGGTCGTGGACCACTCGGCCGGCGGAAAGCGGATCAAGGTCGTCGAGAAGCGGAAGCTGGATGTGCCGGGCGGCTCGCGGCCCGCGATGGGCGGTCAGATTCAGAAGGTCGTCATCGCGGGCGAGAAGTCGAAGATCCACAGCCCGGCATATGTCTATCTGCCACCGGAGTATTTCCAGGCTAAATACGCGGAGAGAACATTTCCGGCTGCTGTCGTGCTGACCGGGTACCCGGGGACCGCGGAGAATCTGCTCAAGGGGCTGCAGTACCCCAGGACGGCGTATCGGCTGGCCAAGCACGGCAAGGTGCAGCCGATGATCCTGGTCATGCTGCGACCGACCGTCGCGCCGCCGCGGGACACCGAATGCGTGGACATACCGGGCGGGCCGCAGACCGAGACCTACTTCGCCAAGGATCTGCCGAAGGCGGTCTCTCGGACCTACCGGGTCGGGACCAAGCCCCGGAACTGGGGCTTCATCGGGAACTCGACCGGCGGCTACTGTGCCCTGAAGATCGCGCTGCACCACCCGGAGCAGTTCGCCGCGAGTGCGGGCCTCTCCGCGTACTACAAGGCCGCCGACGACCCCACCACCGGGGATCTCTTCCACGGCAACAAGAAGGAGAAGAACCGGGCCAACTTGCTGTGGAGTCTGGACCACCTGCCGCAGGGGAAGTCGTCCTTCCTGGTGACCAGTTCCAAGGCGGGCGAGGGGAACCTGAGGTCGACCCTGCAGTTCATCGACAAGGTGAAGTCGCCCGCGCGCGTCTCGTCGATCACGCTCGACAGCGGCGGGCACAACTTCAACACCTGGCGGCGCGAGATCCCGCCGGCCCTGGTGTGGATCAGCGGCAGGCTCAGCGCTTCGTAAACTGCGCTTTGTTGACTAACTGGCCGTCTTGACCGTTTCGATCGTCTCCAGCGCTACCGCGGTACGGGGGATGTCCTGTGCGTCCGCGTCGATCGAGCGGCGCAGCGCCTCGTGCAGCCGGGCCGGTGTGAGGACCCCGAGGAAGCGCCCGGTCTCCTCCTTGTCAATGACCGCGATCCAGCCCGCATCGTGCTGGAGCATGGTGGCGAAGGCCTGCCTGAGGGAGGCGCCGACGGGCAGCCAGGCCTCCATCCAGTGGGCGTGTTCACGCACGGAGCCGGGCTGCCGTGCCTGCTCGGCGGAGATCCAGCCGTGCAGATTGTCCTCGCTGTCCAGCACGACGGCCCAGCGGGAGCCGAGCTCCCGGGGCAGCGGGTCGTCGAGATGCACGACGGGCGGCTGCAACAGATCGCCTTCCTCGATGGGCGTGACGGACAGCCGCTTGAGGCCGCGGTCCGCGCCGACGAAGTCCGCGACGTACGGGGTCGCGGGGTCGCCGAGGACGGCGGCCGGGGCGTCGAACTGCTCGATCCGCCCCTGTCCGTAGACGGCGATACGGTCGCCGAGGCGGACGGCCTCCTCGATGTCGTGGGTGACGAAGAGGACGGTCTTCTTGACCTGGGACTGGAGCCTGAGGAACTCGTTCTGCAGATGCTCGCGCACCACCGGGTCGACCGCGCCGAAAGGCTCGTCCATCAGCAGAACGGGCGGGTCGGCCGCCAGCGCCCGGGCCACGCCGACGCGCTGGCGCTGGCCGCCGGAGAGCTGCTCGGGGTAGCGGTCGCCGTACGTCTTGGGGTCCAGGCCCACCAGGTCGAGGAGCTCGGCGGCGCGCTCACGGCCCTTGCCGCGCTGCCAGCCGAGGAGATGGGGGACGGTCGCCGTGTTCTCCAGGACCGTTTTGTGCGGGAAAAGGCCGACCTGCTGGATCACATAGCCGATACGGCGGCGCAGTTGCACGGGGTCGATGGCGGATATGTCGGCCCCGTCGAGGAATATCCGGCCGCTGCTCGGCTCGATCAGGCGGTTGACCATTTTCATGGTGGTGGTCTTGCCGCAGCCGGACGGTCCGACGAGCGTGACCAGTTCGCCCTCGGCGACCTCGAACGACAGGTCGTCGACCGCTGTCGTCCCGTCCGGGTACCGCTTGGTGACGTGCTCGAAACGGATCATGGTTCCCCATTGTGACGGGTGTTGTGTGAAAGCCATGTTGCTGCAACGTGGCGGCCCTCGGCGATTGTCAGAACTCAGGGATATGGTCGCCAGGCATACATGCGTTCGGCACTGCCGGGGAGGTGGGGATGGGTGAGTACGCAGTTTGTGGCGCAAAGCTGTCTGACGGCCAATGACTGGATCTGCGGGGAGTACGTCCGCACCCGCAGCCAGGAGTTGACCGATGCGACTGTCCAGCATGTCTGGATCACGGTGGTGTCCGTCCTGATCGGCCTTGCCGTGGCCTTTCCGCTGGCGCTGCTCGCCCGCGCCGAGCCGCGGTTCGCGGGCCCGGTGCTGGGGCTCACGACCCTGCTCTACACAATTCCGTCGCTGGCGATGTTCTCGCTGCTGCTGCCGGTCTTCGGCCTTTCGGCGGCGCTGGTGGTGACCGGCTTGGTGCTCTATTCGCTCACCATTCTCGTACGGAACATCATGGCGGGCCTCGACGCGGTGCCCGACGAGGCGCGGGAAGCCGCGCGCGGCATGGGGTACGGAGCGGGGCGGCTGCTCTGGGAGGTCGAACTGCCGCTCGCGCTGCCCGTGTTGATGGCAGGCCTGCGGATAGCGACCGTCTCGACGATCGCGCTGACGACCGTCGGCGCGCTGGTCGGCAAGGGCGGTCTGGGCAATCTCATCGACGACGGGGTGCAGACCACCTTCAAGGCGCAGGTGCTGACCGCGTCCGTGCTCTGTGTGCTGCTGGCGGCCGTGGCGGATGTGCTGCTGCTCGGACTCCAGCGGCTGCTGACGCCCTGGACCCGAATACGCACGGCGAAGGTGAAGGTGACGGGCTGATGGGGGTAGTGGCCGACGCGTGGACGTGGCTGACCACCGGCTCCAACTGGTCGGGGGAGAGCGGCGCCTGGCACCGTCTTGGCGAGCATGTGTACGTCAGCGGGATCGCCCTCGCGCTGGCCTGCGCGATCGCCCTGCCGGTCGCGCTGTGGCTGGGGCATCTGGGCAAGGGCGGCGCCCTCGCGGTCAATATCTCCAACGCCGGAAGGGCGATCCCCGTCTTCGCGGTCCTCGCCCTCTTCATGCTCACACCGCTGCGCAGCGCCGGCTATCTGCCGACGATCATCGCCCTGGTGCTGTTCGCGGTCCCGCCGCTGCTGACCAACGCCTATGTCGGCATGCGTGAGGTGGACCAGGCGGTGGTGGAGGCCGCTCGTGGGATGGGGATGTCGGGCGGCCAGCTCTTTTACCGGGTCGAACTGCCCCTGGCCTACCCGTTGCTCATGACCGGGCTGCGGTCGGCCGCCGTCCAGGTGGTGGCCACGGCCACGATCGCCTCGATGGTCGGTCAGGGCGGCCTGGGCCGGATCATCACCGCTGGATTCAACACGTACAACACCCCGCAGGTGGTGGCGGGCGCGCTCCTCGCGGCGCTGCTTGCGCTGCTCGTGGAGGGGGCGCTGGTGGTGGCCGACCGGCTGCTGAACCCCCTCCGAAAGACCGTGTGACAACACTTGGACGGAGAACCTGATGATCAAGACCTCGCGCATCGCGGGTGCGGTACTTGGCGTGGTGGCCCTGACGGGTTCTCTCGCCGCGTGCGGCGGCGACAGCCTGGAGAAGGCGAAGGGCGGCTCGGTATCGGGCGGTGGGACGGGCAAGAAGGGCGCGCTCGTCGTCGGCGCCGCGTCCTTCACGGAGTCCAAGGTGCTTGCCGAGCTGTACGCGCAGATCCTGGCCGACGCCGGATACAGGACGTCGGTCACCACGGTGAAGAACCGTGAGCTGTACGAACCCTCCCTGGAGAAGGGCGAGATCGATGTCGTACCGGAATACGCCGCGACGATCGCCGAATTCCTCAACGCGAAGGTGAACGGGCCGAAGGCGCCCGACGAGAAGCCGGTGGCGTCCGGCGATGTCGACGCCACCGTCGCCGCGCTCACCAAGCTCGCCGAGCCGCGCGGACTGAAGGTGCTGCCGGCCGGCGCGGCCGTCGACCAGAACGCCTTCGCGGTGAGCAAGGAATTCGCTGAGAAGACCAACCTCAAGACCCTTTCCGATCTTGGCAAGTCGAAGCTCAAGGTGAAGATCGCGGCGGGCGACGAGTGCGAGGTGCGGCCGTTCTGCGCGCCTGGGCTGAAGAAGACGTACGGCATTGACGTCACGGGCATCGACCCCAAGGGAGTCGGCACCCCGCAGTCCAAGCAGGCGGTCAAGGACGGTGCCGACCAGCTGGTGCTGACCACGACCACCGACGCGGTGCTGGACGGTCTGGTCTTCCTGGAAGACGACAAGAAGCTCCAGAACGCCGACAACGTCCTGCCGGTGGTCAATGCGAAGGACGCGGGATCGAAGGAGATTGCCGACGTCCTCGACAAGCTCACCAAGGTGCTGACCACTGAGGATCTCGCGGAGTTGAACCGCAAGGTGGACGCCGAGCGCGCGAAGCCCGAGGACGCGGCGAAGGCATATCTCGAGTCGAAGAGCCTGCTCAAGAAGTAGCGGCGGCGCGGCCCGGCTTCTTTCAATGAGAGATTTGCCGGGCCGACACCCCATTCGGCGTCTACGCACGGTAAATTTCTGGCCATGCCACGTGGACGCCACCGCCATTCCCCGCCCCTTCACAGGCTGCTGCCGCCCTCGGCGGTCGCCGGAGCGTCGGTGCTGTGCGCCGCCGGCGCGTGGTTTCTGGCGGAGCCAGTCGTGCTCCGTTCGCTGGTCACCGCCGCGGCGGCCGCCGCCGTCACCGGCGCGGTCCTGATGCGCAGTTGGGACCGGGCCGCCGGGCGCCGGGTCGCCGAGCTCACCCGCGGCCGCGCGAGCGACCAGTGGAAGACCGAGGAGCGCATAGCCGAACTCGAGACCGACGTCGAGGAATCGCGCGAGCTGCGTGCCAAGCTCGACGCGAAGCTGCGCGCCAAACGGGTCGAACTGGCCGCGCTGCGCGGTGAGCACGCCGCGCTGCTGCGGCGGTACGCGACCGCCGAGACGGAACGGGCCAGTGCGCTCGAGGGCCGCCGCCAGCTGGCCCTGGAAGCGGCCGTACCGGTCAAGGCGCTGCCCGCGGCCGGGTCCACGCCCACGCCGGCCACGTATCTCCGCGCCGCCAAGGCGCTGGACGACCTGTCGCGCAACGCCGCCGCGCAGGAGGCCAAACGCACCGTCGAGGAGGCCCGGAAGCGCGATCTGGCCGAGCGGGCCCGTGAGGCGGACGAGCCGCAGGGGAAGCACGCGGCGGTCGCCGGGGGAGAGCAGCACACCCGCCCGTCGTCCGCCGTCCCCGCCCGTCGTCCCGTCCCGGCGGCGACAGCGATCGTTCCGTACGGTCCGCAGCGCCGTCGGCCGGGGCGCCCCGAGGGCGGCTTCGACTTCTTCGGCACGGGTGCGGATGGCGCTCCGGGTCCCGGTACGCAGAAGGCCATAGAGGCCGTGCAGAACGAGGACCTCGCGGATGTGGTGGGCGAGGAGCTGGCCGCGCAGCGTAGGGCGGACTCGCGCGCGGTCGGCAAGGTCATCGACCTGACCGCGCACGACGAGACGGAGCAGCTGGACGTGGCGGAGCTGCGCGACGCGGTCAGCTGACGGACCCGGCCGACGGTCCGGGTGCTACTTCGTCGGAGTGCTGCTCGGTCCGAGTGCTGCTCGGAGTCCTGCTTGGTCCGAGTGCTATTTGTCGATGTCGCCGACGACGAAGAACAGCGAGCCCAGGATCGCCACCATGTCCGCGACGAGCGTCCCCGGCAGCAGCACCGTCAGCGCCTGGATGTTGTTGTACGACGCCGAACGGAGCTTCAGCCGGTAAGGCGTCTTCTCGCCCTTGGAGACCAGGTAGTACCCGTTGATCCCGAGCGGGTTCTCGGTCCAGGCGTAGGTGTGGCCCTCGGGCGCCTTCAGCACCTTCGGCAGCCGCTGGTTGATCGGCCCCGGCGCGAGCTCGGCGATCCGGTCCAGGCACGCGTCCGCCAGCTCCAGCGCGTTGTGGGTCTGGTCGAGCAGCACCTCGAAGCGGGCCAGGCAGTCGCCCTCCGCCCGTGTGACGACCTTGAGGGTGTCCTGCAGCTCCCCGTACGCCAGATACGGTTCGTCGCGTCGCAGATCGAAGTCGACGCCGGACGCCCGGGCGATGGGGCCGCTCACTCCGTAGGCGTGCACCGCCTGCGCCGACAGTACGCCCACGTCGCGCGTACGGCCACGGAAGATCTCATTGCCGAGGACCAGCCGGTCGTACACGTCCATCCGCGACCGGAGGGCGGCGACGGCTTCGCGGGCCCGGCCGAGCCAGCCCGCCGGGAGGTCCTCCTTGAGGCCGCCGACACGGTTGAACATGTAGTGCATCCGGCCGCCGGAGACCTCCTCCATGACGTGCTGGAGGTCCTCGCGTTCACGGAAGGCGTGGAAGATCGGGGTGATTCCGCCCAGTTCGAGGGGGTACGACCCGAGGAACATCAGGTGGTTGAGGACGCGGTTGAGCTCGGCGAGGAGCGTACGGGTCCAGACCGCGCGCTCCGGGACCTCCATGCCGAGCATCCGCTCGACGGCCATCACGACGCCGAGCTCGTTGGAGAAGGCGGAAAGCCAGTCGTGGCGGTTGGCCAGCATCACGATCTGGCGGTAGTCGCGCGCCTCGAAGAGCTTCTCAGCGCCGCGGTGCATATAGCCGATGACCGGCTCGGCGTGCTGGATGCGCTCTCCGTCGAGTACGAGACGGAGGCGGAGGACGCCGTGGGTGGAGGGGTGCTGGGGGCCGATGTTGAGCACCATGTCGGTGCTTTCCGCCGCGCCGCCGATGCCGACCGTGGTCTCCGTCATAGCGCCAGTATCCCCCGGCCGGGGTACGGCTGGGGCTCCGCCCCAGACCCCGGTCCTCAATCTCCGGACGAGCTTGAAGATCGCGCCGGGCCGCCCACTCGCTGCACCAGCCAGCCGAAGTCACCCAGGCCGCCCCGCGCCCTCAGTTCCGCCGCCTCGCCCGCCGAGGCCAGCGCGCGGACGTACGCCGCGGGGTCGGACGTCGCCAGCGACAGCGGGGGCCGTCCGCCCGTGACGCCCAGGCGGGCGAGCGCATCCCGCTGGGGCAGCAGTTCCCCGCCCGGCAGCGCGCACGCGTCCAGCGCCACATGGGAGGTGATGTCGCAGCTGCCGTCCGGCACGGGAGGGACCTCGCGGCCCGCCCTGAACCCGGTCAGCGAGCCGAAGAGCGGCCGGGCGTCCCGTACATGCGCGTAGTCGGCCGCGACCGCCAGACCGGTCTCCAGGGTGTCCACCGCCGCCGACCACGCCTCGTCGCGCGGGCGGCCGATCTCGGCTCGCGTGCCCGGTTCCGTCAGCGGCCACCAGCGGGCCAGCCAGTCCGCGTCCGCGCCGCCCACGGGGGAGCCGAGGCGTTCCGTGCCGTCCGGGCATACGAGGACGTAGCGCGCCACCCCGTCCGGGTCCACCTCGGCGACGTCAACCGGGACGTTGTCCAGCCACTCGTTGGCGAAGAGGAGTCCGCTCACGCCCGTGGGGAGTTCGGCGGTCCACTCGATACGGGGGTCGAGGCCGGCGGGGCGGGCGGCACGTTCGACGGCGTACGCCCGGACCGGGAAGCCGGACGGGAGCACCGCCAGCACGCCGGTGAGGAGCTCCCCGCGGCCCGCGCCGACGTCGACAAGCGCCACCTCGTCGAGACCGGCCCCCTCCGCCGCGGTGAGGAGGAGACGCGCGACCGCCGCGGCGAAGAGGGGCGAGGCGTGCACGGACGTACGGAAGTGCCCGGCCGGTCCTTCGGGCTTCAGATAGAAACCGTCGGGCCCGTACAGCGCGGTCTCTGCCGCTTCCCGCCAGCCGCGCCACTTACACCTCTCACCCGTTACGTCATCCATCACACGACCAAGTCTCCACCTTGCGGAGTACGCTTCCGCCGACCGGATCGCTCCTCCGGTTGACCCTTGCACCTATCTGCCTTCCCTACGCTGGGTTACGTGCAGCGCCTTTATGACTTCATCCGCAGGCACCCGACGGGCGTCGACAGCTTCTGGGCTGTCATGCTCTTCGGGTTCTCCATGCTGTGGGTGATCCAGGTGCCCGTCGGGGTCGAGACCCGGACGGCGGCAGCCGTGATCGTTCTCCTGCTGAGTCTGGTCGTGGCCCTGCGCCGCCGTATGCCGGTGAGGATGCTGGTCCTCGCCGCCGTACTGGGCGTCGCCCAGCTCGCGCTGGACGTCGAGGTCAACCCGGCCGACTTCGCGTTGCTGGTGATCATCTACACCGTCGCCGCGTACGACGCCTCGCGCTGGGCGTCCCGGCTGGCGCTCGTCGGCGGGCTGTCCGCGGCCACGTTGGCGCAGCTGCGCTGGCCGATGCAGGAGACCGGCACCGGCGGCAAGATCTTCTTCACCATCGTCCTGAGCGCGACCTTCGCCCTCGCCTGGGTGCTCGGCGACTCGATACGGACCCGGCGCGCGTACTTCGCCCAGCTCGAGGAGCGCGCGACCCGGCTGGAGAAGGAGCGCGAGGCTCAGTCGAAGGTCGCGGTCGCGGCCGAGCGCGCCAGGATCGCCCGCGAGCTGCACGACGTCGTCGCCCACAACGTCTCGGTGATGGTGGTGCAGGCCGACGGCGCCGCGTACGTCCTGGACGCCGCGCCCGACCAGGCCAAGCAGGCGCTGGAGACCATCTCGACCACCGGCCGCCAGGCGCTCGCGGAGATGCGCAGGCTGCTCGGTGTGCTGCGCACCGGCGACGCCAAGGAGAGTGGTGAGTACGTCCCGCAGCCCGATGTGCAGCAGATCGAGGACCTGGTCGAGAAGGTGCGCTGCGCGGGTCTGACCGTGGACTTCAAGATCGAGGGCACGCCGCGGCCCCTGCCGAGCGGCGTCGAACTCACCGCGTACCGCATCGTCCAGGAGGCGCTGACCAACTCCCGCAAGCACGGCGGCCCGGAAGTCGGCGCCAGCGTACGGCTGGTCTACTTCGACGACGGCCTCGGCCTGCTGGTGGAGGACGACGGGCGTGGCGCGGCACACGAGATGTACGAGGACGGCGGCGCCGACGGCCGGGGCCACGGGCTCATCGGCATGCGCGAGCGCGTCGGTATGGTCGGCGGCACGCTGGACGCCGGGCCGCGGCCCGGCGGCGGCTTCCGGATCAGCGCACTGCTTCCACTCAAGCCCGCCCACTAAAGACTTAAGGACCCTCCTGACATGTCCATCCGTGTGATGCTCGTCGACGATCAGGTGCTGCTTCGCACCGGATTCCGGATGGTGCTCGCAGCCCAGCCGGACATGGAGGTCGTCGCCGAGGCGGGCGACGGCGCGGAGGCGATCGAGAACCTCCGCTCCACGGCCGTGGACGTGGTGCTGATGGACGTCCGTATGCCGAGGCTGGACGGCGTCGAGGCGACCCGCCGGATCTGCGCGGAGCCGGACGCGCCGAAGGTGCTGATACTGACGACCTTCGACCTGGACGAGTACGCCTTCTCCGGGCTGAAGGCGGGCGCCAGCGGCTTCATGCTCAAGGATGTGCCGCCCGGCGAACTGCTCGGCGCGATCCGCTCCGTGCACAGCGGCGACGCGGTCGTCGCGCCGTCCACGACGCGGCGGCTGCTGGACCGGTTCTCGCCGCTGCTGCCGAGCAGCGGCAAGGAGCCGCGGCACAAGGAGATCGAGAAGCTCACCGAGCGGGAGCGCGAGGTGATGCTGCTGGTCGCGCAGGGCTTGTCGAACGGCGAGATCGCGCGCCGACTGGTGCTCTCGGAAGCCACGGTCAAGACGCATGTGGGCCGCATCCTCACCAAGCTGGGCCTGCGGGACCGGGTGCAGGTGGTGGTGCTGGCGTACGAGACGGGGCTGGTGCGGGCTGGCGGGGCAGGCTGAGCCGCATCCTGTTGTGGATCAACGGCCCGTTCGGGGGCGGCAAGACGCAGACCGCGTACGAGCTGCGGCGGCGGCTGCCCGGCAGCGTCGTCTGCGATCCGGAGCACGTCGGCTTCGGGCCGCACCGGACGATGCCGCCGCGGCTTCGCGGCCGGGCCGCGCCCCGCCGCGAAGCCGGCGCTCCCGGCGAACGTGGGGGCCGGCAGCCCCACGTTCCCCTTCCCCCTCCACGGGGCTGGGGAGCATCCCCAGTTCCGGGAAGGGGCGGGGCGGGGGAGCTACCCCACCCGCCGCACAAACTCCCCCACCGCCTTCCGCACGTCCTCCCCCGTCCACTCCAGCCCCTCCGCCCCCACCGTTACCTCCGTGACCGCGATCCCCGGCGGGCAGTTGTCCGTGAACCACCTGCGGAACAGCGTCACTCCGGTCTCCTCCGACTGGCCGAGCGCCGCCGCGTTCAGCGCGTCCGCCTCCGACGCCAGCCAGACCTGGAACTGGTGCGTGTGCGGCTCCTCCGGGTGGATGCGGAACCACGGGACGCCCGCCTCCGCGAAGCCCTCCCGCAGCGCCGCCGCGACGACCTTTGCGTGGGCGACGTACGACGGCAGCCGCGGCAGCTCCCGTGCCAGGCCCAGCAGCGCCGACAGGGCAGCGGGGTACTGCTGGAAGACCTGGCCGCCGTACCGGTGGCGCCAGGTGATGGCCTCGTCGATCAGCTCCGGCGGGCCCGCGAGCACCGCGCCCGACAGGGCGTCCAGGGACTTGTAGAAGGACACGTACACGCTGTCCGCCAGCGACGCGATCTCGTCCAGCGCGCGGCCGAAGTGAGGGGCGCACTCCCACAGGCGCGCGCCGTCGAAGTGCACCACTGCATCGCGTGAGCGCGCCGCCTCCACGACCGCCACCAGCTCGTCCCATGTGGGCAGCACGAAACCCGCGTCCCGAAGCGGCAGTTCCAGCATCAGCGCCCCGAAGGGCTCGTCGAAGTCGCGTACCTCATCGGCCGTCGGCAGCCGCGGCGCGCTCGTCGGGTGGACCGTACGCAGCCCGCCCACCACCCCGAACGCACCCCGCTCGTGCAGCTCCGGATGGGCCATCGGATGCAGCGCGACCGTCGCGTTCCCGGTACGCCCCGCCCAGCACCGCAGCGCCACCTGCTGCGCCATCGTCCCTGTTGGGAAGAACGCCGCGGCCGGGAAGCCGAGCAGTTGCGCCACCCGCTGCTCCAGCTCGGCGACGACCCCGTTGCCGTACACATCGGTCCACTCGTCCAGGTCGTAGACCGTCCCCGCGTCGGCCGCCAGCGCCGTCAGCCGCTCCCCGACGCGGCGGTCCGCGGAGGCCCGCCACAGCACCCGGCGCGAGGCCCGCCACGCGGCGAGCCTGCGCCGTCGCTCGTCCTGCTCGCCCACTTCAGCCTCTTCGCCTTCAGCCATGCCCCGATCATCGCCCACGCCGCCAGCCGCGTACTTCGCCCACAGGCTGTGGACAACCGGAAGGGCTCGAGAGGCGCTGGCGTAGCATGACGAGAAATCGTCCGGTACCCCCCGCGGACTGGAACGGAAGGCCCCGCCGCGTGAATGCCTCAGCACCACAGGAACCGCTCGACCCGCGGGACCGCCCCGCCCGCCTGACCGTCGGCGTCGTCGGAGCCGGCCGCGTCGGCCCGGTCCTCGCGGCGTCGCTGCAGCTGGCGGGACACCGGCCGGTCGCCGTCTCCGGTGTCTCGGACGCGTCCGTACGACGGGCGGCCGCCCTCCTTCCCGACGTACCCCTGGTGACCCCCGCAGAGGTCCTCGCCCGCGCCGAACTGGTGCTGCTGACCGTCCCCGACGACGCGCTGCCCGCGCTGGTCGACGGACTCGTGGAGACCGGTGCGGTACGCCCCGGGCAGCTGCTTGTGCACACCTCCGGGCGGTACGGCGCCAAGGTGCTGGATCCCGCCATGCGGGCCGGCGCGCTGCCGCTCGCGCTGCACCCGGTGATGACGTTCACGGGGACGAGCGTGGACGTCCAGCGGCTGGCGGGCTGCTCGTTCGGTGTGACGGCCCCGGAGGAACTGCGGCTGGCCGCCGAGGCGCTGGTCATCGAGATGGGCGGCGAGCCCGAGTGGGTTGAGGAGGAGGCCCGCCCGCTTTACCACGCGGCTCTCGCCCTCGGCGCGAACTACCTGGTCACGCTGGTCGCGCAGGCGATGGAGCTGTTGCGTACGGCGGGGGTCGCCGCCCCTGACCGGATGCTCGGCCCGCTGCTCGGCGCGGCCCTCGACAACGCCCTGCGCTCCGGCGACGCGGCCCTCACAGGACCCGTCGCCCGCGGCGATGCCGGCACCGTCGCCGCCCACGTCGCAGAGTTGCGCAGGCACGCCCCGGGCATGGTCGCCGGCTATCTGGCGATGGCCCGCACCACTGCCGACCGGGCGCTCGCGCACGGCATGCTCAAACCGGAGACGGCGGAGGATCTGCTGGGCGTCCTCGCGGACGGGGACCCCCGATGAGCCGCGGTTTCCAACTCGTACCGACGCGCGAGGCGCTTCAGTACGCCCTCGACCACCGCACCACCCCCGGCCGCACCGCCGTCGTGATGACCATGGGCGCGCTCCACGAGGGGCACGCCTCCCTGATCCGCGCCTCCCGCGCGCAGGTCGGGCCCGACGGCTTTGTGACGGTCACGGTCTTCGTCAATCCGCTGCAGTTCGGCGCGGGCGAGGACCTGGACCGTTATCCCCGTACCCTCGAAGCCGATCTCAAGACGGCCGAACAGGCGGGCGCGGACGTGGTGTTCGCGCCGTCCGCCGACGAGGTCTACCCCGGCGGCGAGCCGCAGGTCAGGATCGCCGCGGGCCCGATGGCCGAGCGCCTCGAAGGGGCTGCACGCCCCGGCCACTTCGACGGCATGCTCACCGTCGTCGCCAAGCTCCTCCACCTCACCCGCCCCGATGTCGCCCTCTTCGGCCAGAAGGACGCGCAGCAGCTCGCCCTGATCCGCCGTATGGTCCGTGACCTGAACTTCCCGGTCGAGATCGTCGGCGTGCCGATCGTCCGCGAGAGCGACGGCCTCGCACTGTCCAGCCGCAACCGCTACCTGTCGGCGGCCGAGAGGCGCACCGCGCTCGCCCTGTCCGGCGCGCTGTTCGCGGCTCGCGACCGGCTCGCCGCCCAGCAGGCGCTGCACGCCCGCGCCGAGGCCATCCCCGGCACGCACGCCCGCGCCGCCGCGCTCTCCGCGATCGGTGAGGCGCGCGCCGCGGCCGACGCGCACGCGGTGGCCCAGGCGGGACCGGGCGGCGCCGACGGCGTGCGGGCCGCGGCCCGTACCGTCCTCGGCGAGGCGGCGCAGGCCGTGCCGCCCCTCGTCCTCGACTATCTGGCCCTGGTCGACCCGGCCACCTTCGCCGAGGTCCCCGACGACCACACCGGCGAGGCGATCCTCGCCGTAGCCGCGAAGGTCGGCGCGACGCGCCTGATCGACAACGTCCCCCTGACCTTCGGCTCTCCGGTCTTCGAATCGCCGCCCCTCGAATCGCCGACGCCCGATCCCCCGACCCTCGAACCCCCGACCTTCGGAGCCGCCAAGTGACCGGAATACGGCTGACCGCCCCCGCTCCCGGCTGGGCCATCGATGCCGATGTCGTCGTGGTCGGCTCCGGCGTCGCCGGCCTCACGGCCGCGCTGCGCTGCGCGGCCACCGGGCTGAGCACGGTCGTGGTCACCAAAGCCCGGCTGGACGACGGCTCCACGCGCTGGGCGCAGGGCGGCATCGCCGCGGCGCTCGGCGACGGCGACACCCCCGAGCAGCACCTGGACGACACCCTCGTCGCAGGCGCGGGCCTGTGCGACGAGGAGGCGGTACGCACCCTGGTCACCGAGGGCCCCGACGCCGTACGCCGGCTGATCGCCACAGGCGCGCACTTCGACACCTCCGATGCCGGCGAGATCGAGCTCACCCGCGAGGGTGGCCACCACCGCCGCCGTATCGCGCACGCGGGCGGCGACGCGACGGGCGCCGAGATCTCCCGCGCCCTGGTCGAGGCGGTCCGCGCGGCCGGTCTGCGCACCATCGAGAACGCCCTGGTCCTGGACCTGCTGACGGACGCCGAAGGCCGTACGGCAGGCATCACCCTCCACGTCATGGGCGAGGGCCAGCACGACGGCGTCGGCGCGGTCCACACCCCCACCGTCGTGCTCGCCACCGGGGGCATGGGCCAGGTCTTCTCCGCCACCACCA
This sequence comes from Streptomyces sp. NPDC000880, assembly GCF_053599675.1. NCBI lineage: Bacteria > Bacillati > Actinomycetota > Actinomycetes > Kitasatosporales > Streptomycetaceae > Streptomyces > Streptomyces sp. NPDC000880. The sequence goes on from NZ_JBSFMS010000030.1 coordinate 54,031, forward strand.
ACCCCGCCGTTTCCACCGGCGACGGCGTCGCACTCGCGCTGCGCGCCGGAGCGGAGGTCTCCGACCTCGAATTCGTGCAGTTCCACCCGACGGTGCTCTTCCTCGGCGCGGACTCCGAGGGCCAGCAGCCGCTGGTCTCCGAGGCGGTACGGGGAGAGGGCGCCCATCTCGTCGACGCATCCGGCACCCGCTTCATGCTCGGACAGCACGAGCTGGCCGAGCTCGCCCCCCGCGACATCGTCGCCAAGGGCATCATGCGTCGCATGCAGGAGCAGGGCGCCGCGCACATGTACCTCGACGCCCGCCACTTCGGCGCCGAGATGTGGGCGCAGCGCTTCCCCACGATCCTGGCGGCCTGCCGTGCCCACGGCATCGACCCGGTCACCGAGCCCATCCCGGTCGCCCCGGCCGCCCACTACGCATCCGGCGGCGTCCGCACGGACCTGCACGGCCGCACGACCGTGCCCGGGCTCTACGCCTGTGGCGAGGTCGCCTGCACAGGCGTCCACGGCGCGAACCGGCTGGCCTCCAACTCCCTTCTGGAGGGCCTGGTCTTCGCCGAGCGCATCGCCGCCGACATCGCTTCCCGCGCCCCGCTCCTGGCCGGCGCGGCCGCCGACCCCGCCACCCCGTCCGTACTGCCGCTCATCGCCCCCGAGGCGCGGGCCGACATCCAGCGGATCATGTCGCAGGGCGCCGGCGTGCTCCGTTCGGCCACCAGCCTGGCCGACGCGGCTGCCGCGCTGGACGGGGTCCACCGCAACGCCGTGCACGGCCAGGAGGGTTCGGGCAAGACGGCCGAGCCCGGCGTCGATTCCTGGGAGACGTCGAACCTCCTGTGCGTGGCCCGCGTGCTGACCACCGCGGCCCTTGAGCGAGAGGAGACCCGCGGCTGCCACTGGCGCGAGGACCGCCCCGAACGCGACGACGCCGACTGGCGCCGCCATCTCGTCGTACGTCTCGCTCCCGATCGCCCGCCCGTCTCCCGACCCCCTTCCAACGAGACGCTTCGCGTCACACCTCCCCCTCTCGTCGTTCGCCGCACCGAGAACACCGCTTTCGCCCCGACCGTCCCCGACGCCCCCAGGGAGCCGTAACCGTGAGCACGCCCGAAGAACGTCCGCGTCCCGTGGACGTACCGCTGATCCAGATCGGCGCCCCCGCGACCGAGGCGGGCGGCTGCGGAGACGCCTGCGGCTGCGGCGACGACGAAGCGTACGAGTGCGGTCTCGACCCCGCCCTGGCCCGGCTGCTCGCCGACGCGGGCCTCGACCCGGTCCAGGTCGAGGACATCGCGCACCTCGCGCTCGGGGAGGACCTCGACGGCGGCGTGGATGTGACGACGGTGGCGACCGTCCCCGAGGATGCCGTCGCCACCGGCGACTTCACCGCCCGCGAGGCGGGCACGGTCGCGGGCCTGCGGGTCGCCGAGGCCGTCCTGTCGATCGTCTGCACCGAGTCGTTCGAGGTGGAGCGGCACGTCGAGGACGGCGACCGCGTCGAGGCGGGACAGAAGCTGCTGTCCGTCACCACCAACACCCGCGACCTGCTCACCGGCGAGCGCAGCGCGCTGAACCTCCTGTGCCGCCTGTCCGGCATCGCGACCGCGACCCGCGCCTGGGCCGACGTGCTCGAAGGCACCAAGGCCAGGGTCCGCGACACCCGCAAGACGACGCCGGGCCTGCGCGCCCTGGAGAAGTACGCGGTGCGCTGCGGCGGCGGCGTCAACCACCGTATGTCGCTGTCCGACGCCGCCCTGGTCAAGGACAACCACGTGGTGGCGGCGGGCGGCGTCGCCGAGGCCTTCAAGGCCGTACGGGACGCCTTCCCCGACCTCGCCATCGAGGTCGAGGTGGACACCCTCCACCAGGTACGCGAAGTCCTCGACGCGGGCGCCGACCTGATCCTGCTGGACAACTTCACCCCGGCCGAGACGGAGGAGGCCGTCGCGATAGTCGCGAGCCGCGCCGCCCTGGAATCCTCCGGCCGCCTCACCCTCGAGAACGCCCGCGCCTACGCCGAGACGGGCGTCGACTACCTCGCGGTGGGCGGGCTCACTCACTCCTCCCCGATCCTCGACATCGGCCTCGACCTGCGTGAGGCAGGCGTCTGATGCTGCTCACGATCGATGTCGGCAACACCCACACCGTCCTCGGCCTGTTCGACGGTGAGGAGATTGTCGAGCACTGGCGCATCTCCACCGACGCCCGCCGCACCGCCGACGAACTGGCCGTCCTCCTCCAGGGTTTGATGGGCATGCACCCGCTGCTCGGCGACGAACTGGGCGACGGCATCGAGGGCATCGCCATCTGCTCCACCGTCCCCTCCGTCCTGCACGAGCTGCGCGAAGTGACCCGCCGCTACTACGGCGACGTCCCGGCGGTCCTCGTCGAGCCCGGCATCAAGACGGGCGTGCCGATCCTGATGGACAACCCCAAGGAGGTCGGCGCGGACCGCATCATCAACGCGGTCGCCGCCGTCGACCTGTACGGCGGCCCGGCGATCGTCGTCGACTTCGGCACGGCGACGACCTTCGACGCGGTCAGCGTGCGCGGCGAGTACGCGGGCGGTGTGATCGCCCCGGGCATCGAGATCTCCGTCGAGGCGCTCGGCGTGAAGGGCGCCCAGCTCCGCAAGATCGAGCTGGCCCGCCCGCGCAGCGTGATCGGCAAGAACACCGTCGAGGCGATGCAGTCCGGCATCGTGTACGGCTTCGCGGGCCAGGTCGACGGCGTCGTACGGCGCATGAAGGTCGAGCTCGCGGACGACCCGGACGAGGTCACCGTGATCGCGACCGGCGGACTGGCCCCGATGGTGCTGGGCGAGGCGTCGGCGATAGACGAGCACGAGCCGTGGCTGACCTTGATCGGCCTGCGCCTGGTCTACGAGCGGAACGTCTCCCGCATGTGAGGTTTCCACGGGTCGTGGTGGCCGTGGCCAGGGGGCGTTGGTGGTTCGCTGTCCGGTGGGTGGCTTCGCGGGCGAACCCTCGCGCGCTACCGCCCTCCGGGTGGGGAGGGGCCGTGCATGGCCTGCCCCGCAGGCGATCGGCGGCCAACCCCGGTGATCAATACAACGGCCCGTTTGCCGCCGACGCCGAGGAGTCGAGCCCGGAGGTGCCCCGGAACCCGCGCCACACGGCACCGGCGCACCCCGGATCCCAAAGACCCGCACCCCGCACCCCGCGCCCCAGGCGCCGCCACGCCCGGGCTTGCCCAATTAACCCGATTTTGTCCAAGTCGCACGTATCGTCGGCCCATGCCCACGCCATACGGATCCCGCGGCGGCATGGCCTTCAGCGCAGACGAGCTGCGTGTGCTCCGACGCGCCCTCGCCATCGCCCTCCATCCCGTCCCTCTTGCCGACGACGACGTTCAGGACGCTCTGCGTCTGGCCGATTCCGTGGACGAGGCGGTACGCGAGGCCGGCCGGCTGCGTACATTCCTCCTCGCCGACCTCGTCCGCTACCGCGAAGCGCTCCCCGGTTCCGCCGCGGGCTATCTGGAGCTCCTCCAGGATGCCCTGGCCGCCGGCTACCACCCACGCCCCGAGGACCTGGCCGCGCTGCGCACGCTGCGCTCCACGCCGGTCGGCGCGGCCGTGCTGCACCGCTGCCAGACGCTGGCGGAGCAGTCCGTGCGCGCCCGGCTGGCGGGCCGCGCGGTGCAGGTCGCGGCCACCGCACCGGCCCCTCGCGCCCGGTTCCTGGCGCTTGTTGGTGGCCGCGCTGCCGACGGCCCCAAGTCGCAGCAGAAGCCCCAACAGAAGCCCCAGCAGAAACCGCAGCAGAAACCTCAGCCCAAGCCGCCCGCGCCGGGCGAGAAGCCGGTGCCGAAGCCGTCCGAGGTCTTCCCGCCGCGCCGCCGGCCCGTGCCCCCGCCCGAACAGCTCGCAGCCGGATAGCTAGTCTGGGAGCCATGGACTACGTATCCGCGCTCCTGCCTCCCGTGGTGATGGCTGTCTTCTTCACCGTTCTGGTCGTGACGATCGTCAAGAGCCAGGGCGGCCCGAACAAGGCCAAGGAGGATGCGATCGTGGACGCCGCCGTGGCTCGCGCGCAGTCCGCCAAGCAGGCCGGCCGCGACGACTGATCTGTCGCATACCAAGGGACGTGCGGTCGATTTCCGGCCGTACGTCCCTTTTGTTACGTCAATAACCAGCCATTCCGACATCTCCCACTATGGTGGTTATGTGCCCCGCCAATTGGGAGAGCTGGAAGACGCCGTCATGACACGCGTCTGGCAATGGAACCGGCCGGTCACCGTCCGGGAAGTCCTCGAAGACCTTCAGCAGGAACGGTCCATCGCCTACACCACCGTCATGACCGTAATGGACAATCTCCATCAGAAGGGCTGGGTCCGCCGGGAAGTCGACGGCCGCGCCTATCGATATACGGCGGTCTCCACCCGGGCCGCCTACTCGGCCGCACTGATGAACGAAGCCTGGTCCAAGAGTGACAACCCCGCGGCCGCACTTGTCGCCTTCTTCGGCATGATGTCGCCCGAGCAGCGTGAAGCGCTCGTTGCCGCGGTCCGACTCGTTCAGGGGGACGTTCCGGGCGAGGTTCCGGGTGGCGAGGCCGCCGACGGCGGGACGTCCCCGGAGCGATAGCGTCGGGGCATGCCTTATGCCACAGCAAATGCCATCACCGTCAGACGGGCCAGGACGAGCGATGTGCCGTCGGTCCGCCAACTCGTCGACCCGTACGTGAGTGAAGGCATCCTGCTCGACAAAGCGACGGTCACTCTTTACGAAGCCATCCAGGAGTTCTGGGTCGCGGAACGCGACGAGGATGCCAAGGTGGTCGGCTGCGGCGCACTGCATGTGATGTGGGAAGACCTCGCCGAAGTGCGTACTCTCGCCGTCGATCCCGCCTTCAAGGGCACCGGTATCGGCCATCAGGTGCTGGACACGCTGCTGCGGACGGCTCGCTGGCTGGGGGTGCGCAGGGTTTTTTGCCTCACCTTTGAAGTGGACTTCTTCAGCAAGCACGGCTTCGTGGAGATCGGTGAGACTCCGGTCGACGGAGATGTCTACAGCGAGCTGCTGCGTTCCTATGACGAGGGCGTCGCGGAGTTCCTCGGGCTCGAACGAGTGAAGCCGAACACCTTGGGCAACAGCCGGATGCTTCTGCACCTGTGATCACCGCTTGAAGCGGATCCCTATGTCCGAATCGCGCACGTTTCCCGTGTTCTCGAGGTTCTGAACCTCTGCCAAGGGTTTGTGTTTTTCAGGGAAAAGCGGTTTCCTTTCCGCGTACTGCATTTTCGATGAAAGGAAATCCGGTGGCACAGAAGGTTCAGGTCCTTCTTGTCGATGACCTCGACGGTGGCGAGGCGGACGAGACTGTGACGTTCGCTCTGGACGGCAAGACCTACGAGATCGACCTCACCACCGCCAATGCGGACAAGCTCCGTGGTCTGCTCGAGCCGTACGCCAAGAGCGGCCGGCGTACCGGCGGCCGTGCCGCGTCCGGCCGTGGCAAGGGTCGCGCGGCTGCGGGCGGCAACAAGGACACCGCCGAAATCCGCGCCTGGGCCAAGGCGAACGGCTTCGAGGTCAACGACCGCGGCCGAGTCCCGGCAACAGTCCGCGAGGCTTACGAGAAGGCCAACGGCTGAGTATTCGCACGCGGTGTATTCGTACGTAGCAATCGGGCCCGGTGGCACTCGGTCGCCGCCGTGTCCACAAGCCGTACGAGATCGGGGCTGATTCCCCCACCGGCTGCGGCACTGCGCCCGAAAGGGGCCAATGCAGGCAGCGTCGGCTCCACCTCGCGCCCCGGCACGGGGGGTCGCAGCCATACGGCGGCCCCCCGCGAGCCAGGGCATCCGGGCGGCGGCGGGGCGGTCATCAGGCCGCCGGTGCCGATGGCGGTCAGATCGAGAGCGATGCCGCCCCACTCCAGCCAGTCGAGCAGTCCAGGCAGCTCGGCGGCGCTGCCTGTGGCCACCAGGAGCCGCATTCTGTGCCCCATGAGGGCCACGGGCCCGGTGGTCTTCGTCCGGCGCAGCACAGCGGCGCCCGCGTCGGCGGGCAGTTCCAGCACATCGAAGCTCAGCCCGGTCCGCAGCCGCACCGGCGACCCGTCGGCGGCCCAGCCGAGCTCGTTCTCGTACCACCGCGCGACGCCGGCGTCGGACGGCGTGCGGGGGAGCGGGACGGTGAAGGCCATACCTCGGGAACTCTCGACCAGCCCGGATGGTTACGCAGAGTGGAGACTTGATTGCGCACGGTGGCCGAGCGGAGGCGTGCAGGCGCATTCGGGGGCGCAAGGTTGTTCGCCCGTAGCTGAGGGAACCGGTGCGCGCCGCATGGACTGTCAGTAGTTACGGGTAAGACATTCCTAGTGGGGAGGGGCGACACACCTGCTTGGCCGTCTCACGTTCGCCATCGGCGTAGTGATGGTGAGGGTATCTGCCTGGCCTGCGGGAACATCGTCTCGCACTATCGGGTTGGAGCAGGTGTCGGCGTTCAGGGGTCAGGAGGCCACGGACGGGTGTCGGCAGTTGGAATGAGCGGTCCCCGCTTGCGGGACTAAGCTGCGGAAGGACAGGGAGGGGATCGTCCCCAATCTTTCTGACCGCTCTGAGGAGCGATTAACGATGTTCGAGAGGTTCACCGACCGCGCGCGGCGGGTTGTCGTCCTGGCTCAGGAAGAAGCCCGGATGCTCAACCACAACTACATCGGCACCGAGCACATCCTCCTGGGCCTTATCCACGAGGGTGAGGGTGTCGCCGCTAAGGCCCTGGAGAGCCTCGGGATTTCGCTCGAGGCGGTCCGCCAGCAGGTGGAGGAGATCATCGGGCAGGGGCAGCAGGCCCCGTCCGGGCACATCCCCTTCACCCCTCGCGCCAAGAAGGTCCTGGAGCTCTCGCTCCGGGAGGCCCTCCAGCTCGGCCACAACTACATCGGCACCGAGCACATCCTGCTCGGCCTCATCCGCGAGGGCGAGGGCGTAGCCGCCCAGGTCCTCGTGAAGCTGGGGGCCGATCTCAATCGGGTGCGGCAGCAGGTCATCCAGCTGCTCTCCGGCTACCAGGGCAAGGAAGCCGCCACGGCAGGCGGCCCGGCCGAGGGCACGCCCTCGACCTCGCTCGTCCTGGACCAGTTCGGCCGGAATCTCACCCAGGCCGCTCGTGAGTCCAAGCTCGACCCGGTCATCGGGCGCGAGAAGGAGATCGAGCGGGTCATGCAGGTGCTGTCCCGGCGAACGAAGAACAACCCGGTTCTCATCGGCGAGCCCGGCGTCGGCAAGACGGCGGTCGTCGAGGGCCTGGCGCAGGCCATCGTCAAGGGCGAGGTGCCCGAGACCCTCAAGGACAAGCACCTCTACACCCTGGACCTCGGCGCGCTGGTCGCCGGCTCCCGCTACCGCGGTGACTTCGAGGAGCGCCTGAAGAAGGTTCTCAAGGAGATCCGTACCCGCGGCGACATCATCCTGTTCATCGACGAGCTCCACACCCTGGTGGGTGCGGGCGCCGCCGAGGGCGCGATCGACGCGGCCTCGATCCTCAAGCCGATGCTGGCGCGGGGCGAGCTGCAGACCATCGGCGCCACGACGCTGGACGAGTACCGCAAGCACCTGGAGAAGGACGCCGCGCTGGAGCGCCGCTTCCAGCCCATCCAGGTCGCGGAGCCGTCGCTGCCGCACACCATCGAGATCCTCAAGGGCCTGCGGGACCGTTACGAGGCCCACCACCGCGTCTCCATCACGGATGAGGCGCTGGTGCAGGCCGCGACGCTGGCAGACAGGTACATCTCGGACCGCTTCCTGCCGGACAAGGCGATCGACCTGATCGACGAGGCCGGATCGCGGATGCGCATCCGCCGGATGACCGCGCCGCCGGACCTCCGCGAGTTCGACGAGAAGATCGCGGGCGTCCGCCGCGACAAGGAGTCGGCCATCGACTCCCAGGACTTCGAGAAGGCGGCCTCTCTCCGCGACAAGGAGAAGCAGCTGCTTGCCGCGAAGGCCAAGCGGGAGAAGGAATGGAAGGCCGGCGACATGGACGTCGTCGCCGAGGTCGACGGCGAGCTGATCGCCGAAGTCCTCGCCACGGCGACCGGCATTCCGGTCTTCAAGCTGACCGAGGAGGAGTCCTCGCGCCTGCTCCGTATGGAGGACGAGCTCCACAAGCGCGTCATCGGGCAGAAGGACGCCATCAAGGCGCTCTCGCAGGCCATTCGGCGTACGCGAGCGGGTCTGAAGGACCCGAAGCGCCCCGGCGGCTCGTTCATCTTCGCCGGCCCGTCGGGCGTCGGTAAGACCGAGCTCTCCAAGACGCTCGCCGAATTCCTCTTCGGCGACGAGGACGCGCTGATCTCCCTCGACATGTCGGAGTTCAGCGAGAAGCACACGGTTTCCCGGCTCTTCGGTTCCCCGCCCGGATACGTGGGTTACGAAGAGGGCGGCCAGCTCACCGAGAAGGTGCGCCGGAAGCCGTTCTCCGTCGTCCTCTTCGACGAGGTCGAGAAGGCCCACCCCGATATCTTCAATTCCCTTCTGCAGATCCTGGAGGACGGTCGGCTGACCGACTCCCAGGGTCGCGTCGTGGACTTCAAGAACACGGTCATCATCATGACGACCAACCTCGGGACCCGGGACATCTCAAAGGGCTTCAACCTGGGATTCGCGGCGCAGGGCGACGTCAAGTCGAACTACGAGCGGATGAAGATCAAGGTCAACGAAGAGCTGAAGCAGCACTTCCGGCCCGAGTTCCTCAACCGTGTCGACGACACGGTGGTCTTCCACCAGCTCACCGAGGAAGACATCATCCAGATCGTCGACCTCATGATCGCCAAGGTGGACGAGCGCCTGAAGGACCGTGACATGGGCCTGGAGCTCAGCCCCACGGCCAAGTCGCTCCTCGCCAAGAAGGGCTACGACCCGGTCCTGGGCGCCCGGCCGCTGCGCCGGACGATCCAGCGCGAGATCGAGGACATCCTGTCGGAGAAGATTCTCTTCGGCGAGCTGCGCCCCGGTCACATCGTGGTCGTGGACACCGAGGGCGAGGGTGAGGAGAAGAAGTTCACCTTCCGCGGCGAGGAGAAGTCGGCGCTGCCCGACGTCCCGCCGATCGAGCAGGCGGCCGGCGGGGCCGGTCCGAACCTGTCGAAGGACGCGTGACGCTCGCGCTGAGCTGAGCTGAGCGATTGAAGGGGCTGCCCC
>NZ_JBSFMS010000031.1:0-61364 GCF_053599675.1 Streptomyces sp. NPDC000880
CCCCACCAAACCCCGCCCCCGCCGCCCCAGCGCCCCCCCCCCCGGGGGGCGTCGGCCGGGGGAGCCTGGCGCACGCGGTTCGGGGCAGGTCCTACGAAGCCCGCGCGGTCGGAGCGTCCTTGAGGGACGCGACGAAGGAGGCGTATGCCTTGCGGTACTGCTTCACGAGGGCCGGATCGTCGATGGTGTCGCCGCGGATGGGACAGCGCAAGGACATCGACGGCTCGGCAAGCGTGCCTCGCCCTGCTCGACGCCGTGACCATGCGGTGGGGTGTGGAACAGGGCCGCGGCAGCAAGACCGTGCGGTGCGAGATTCAGAGCATTCATGACGTTTCGCGAGGAATGTTCGTCGGCGTGATCGGAGGCCGATAGCTGCTGTACAGTCCGCGCGCCCCGCCGTGACGTAAGGAAGAAGTACATGCGAACTCGTTTCAAGTGCGCTGCACTGGTTCTCCCGCTCGCGCTCTCGTTGGCAGCTTGCGGCGCGGCGGAGGAGGACGGGCCGGCGGGCTCGGCCGGGGCCGAGAGCCCTGGGGCGACGCAGTCCTCCGAGGCGCCCGCGGCGCCCGAGTCCCCGGAAGACTTCCTCGACCTCGCGGAGAAGGCGATGGCGGAGGAAGGAGCCTGGACCTTCTCCGTGACGGGACAGGAGGGGCTGACTCTCCAGGGCCAGAAGAGCGCCGCGACCTACCGGGCCACGGTCCGGCGCGGTATGGAGCCGGACGCGCTGCACTCGCAGGGCGTCAGCACCAGCAGCAAGGGGACCACGCAGAACGAGGAGATCTACGTCGTCGACGGCACGGCGCACCTCAAGGAGGGCGGCGCGAGCTGGAAGGCCTCGCCCGCCTCCGACCCCGAGATGCAGAACAAGGTCGAGGACCCGGTTGAGGCCATCGAGGAGTTCCGGGCGTACGCGCGGACCGCCGGCGACGACGTGAAGCTGACCGAGGCGGACGGCACGGTCGAGCTCCGCGTCGCGAGCGGCAAGCAGAAGCTGACCGCCGTCCAGGACCGGGCCTGGGTGACGAAGGCGCAGCGGGAGTTCGACCCCACCGCCAAGCAGCTCCGGGACGCCGGAATCACGGTGAACCACGCGCAGTTGACCCTCTCCAGCCTGGAGGAGGTGCTGGTCCTGGACGCCAAGACGTACCGGATCAAGAGCCACCGGTTCGCGTTCGGCTTCCTCGTCCCGTACGCCGGTGGCCAGGACATCACGTACGAGCAGGACGTACGGCAGGAGAACCAGGGCACGTTCGACGGGAAGATCGAGTTCCCGGTGGGCGTGCGGTGACCTCCGCCCCCACCGACAGCGCCGATGACCCCCTGGAGCACACAGTCATGGAGATCGTTCCCCTCACCGGCATGTCCGGTGTCTCCTTAGGGCAGTCGCGCGCCTCGGTGCGGGCCGCGCGCGGTGTGCCCGACTCGGCGTTCCGGCGGGGCGCCGCCTCGACGCTGACGGACATGTACGCGGACGACTCCCTCGTCTTCTTCGAGTACGACGACGCCGATGCCCTGCACGCCATCGAGGTCGCCGCGCCCGCGCCCGTCACCCTGCACGGGGTCCGGCTGCTCGGGCGTCCGGATGCCGAAGTGGTCGCGGATCTCCGCGCGGCCGGGCACGGCGTGGTGGCCGTCGAGGAATCGGGCAGCACGACGAGCTGGACAAGTCCTGGGACGCCATGGACCGGTGCCTCACCGACGGGACGCTCACCTTCAGCAAGCAGCCGCCGCCTGTCCTCGGTGTCCAGCGCGAAGAGCACTGCGCGGCTGCCCACCTCCGTTGTGAGATTCGTGTCTTGCCGCGCGCGATCCGACCACTGGCCCCCGCGGAGCCGTTCCGAGCGGTCGGGTCAGGCCAGACCGGCGTTCGGTATCGGTCGGTGCAGCAAGTGCGCGCACGCTCTTGCCTCAGCCGTTCAGCCAGTCGCCTCCGAGTACGTCCCGGACCCCGTCGAGTGCCTCCTCCGTGCGGCCCCGGGCGTGGAGCCAGGCGCCCGCGTCGTCGCGCAGCAGGACGTCGCCGTACAGGAACCAGCGGGTGGCCTGCTCAGGCCCCCCGGAGGGGAGGCGGGGAACGGGAGCCTGGCGGCGCCCTGTTCCAGTTCCCCGATGGTCTCGTCGCCGGGGGCGTCCAGGTAATCGACGAGCTCCTCGGGCGCGTGCGTGGCCTCGGGCAGCACGATCTCCACGAACGCGAGCGACGTCCGGTCGACCCAGCCCTCCCACCTCTCGGCGCTCTTGTCGGCCAGGTCGGGGCGCATCAGCACGGGCGGGTGCCCGAGGGCCGACCGCCATCTGCTGCGGCCGGCCACACTTTGCTGCAACGGCGTCCGCGTTACGCCGACTTGACCGCCCCGGCCAGCTTGGTGATCTGTGCGTCGAAGAGGTCCTGCGGCAGCTGTGCCTTCTTCGGGTCCAGCAGGTGGATCGTGAAGAAGACCGCGAGGGCGTTGCCTTCGCGTACCGCGGTGAGATGCATTGGCACTTGCTGGCCCTGTGCTTCGCCGGTCATGACCCAGGAGACCGATTCGTCGCCGCCCTTGAGCGGCTGTTGGGCGGTCACCGATACGTAGGCGATGGTTGCGCCGCCGTTGTTGCCCGTGGTGGAGAAACCGTCGGAGCAGGCATCCACCGCTTTGCGGATGTCTGCGATGGTCTGCTTTGCGCCGTCGCCCTCGTACGAGAGGAGGCTGGTGGTCACCGACATGCCGGGCTTGGCGGCGGAGCTGAAGTTGCGGCTGGCCCAGGCGTTCGCTTCGGGGGTACGGGTGGTTCCGGACGCCGTCATGTCGGCGAGCGCACGGCAGTCGTCCTTGTCCGCCTTGGGGCGCACCGCCGCGACGGTGTTGTCCTCGGCCTGGTAGCTCGCGGCCTCGGTCCTGGTGACGAGCGCCTGCTTGAGCTGGGCCCCGGTGAGGACAGGGCCCGCGGCGGCCGGCTGGGTGGGCTTGGCGCCGACGGGCTGCTCTGAGCTGGGGCCCTTGGAACCGGCGTCCTTGGAGCCGGCGCCGGCGCCGGCGCCGGAGCAGCCGGTCAGCAGGGCGGCGGCCGTGGCGACGGCGATGGTGGTGGTTCGGATGCGCATGAGACTTCCTGCCGGTCTGTGGGTTACGGGTTGCCGAGCGAGCGCCGACCGATGCCGGCACGTTCAACCCAGCGAACCCCGCCGCCGAAACGTCACGGCCCCGAGATTGCTTCAGCCTTTATCTGCGTGATCAGCAGGATCGTCGTCCCGGCGGGGCTACCCCGGGAGGTGCGCGGGCCGTAAGGAGGCTGCCCGGCTGGCGCGGATAGCGGAGTCCTTCGCCGACATCGATGCCGCGATCGCCGAGGCGGAAGCGGAAGCGGAGGCTCTTCCCTGGCCGCCCGATGATGATGTCGATGCGGGGGAGCTGGCCCGTATCGAAGCCGAGATCGCGGCGGCCCGTGCCGAGTCCGCCGCGCGCCGACGCGGGGCGGCGGCGTGAACCTGGGCTGTCCCACTTGTCCTGACCTTGACGCTCTTGGCGACGTCGTCTACGACGCCGGGATGCTCATCGCCCTCGCTGACAAGAGGCCCGGGCCCGCTGTCGTCAGGCATCGGGCGTTCAGCCGGAACGGGCTGCCGGTGGTGCCGGCTCCTGTGGTTGCGCAAGCCTGGCGGGGCGGGGTGGCGCGGGCTCATCTCGCCAGGGCGCTCAAGGAGTGTGCGGTGGTGTGCTGCTACACGGAGACGGAATGGCGGCGCGTGGGCGAGCTGATCGGGAGGGCGGAGCTGCCTGCCGAGAAGCGGCCCGATCCTGTCGACGGGCTGGTCGCGCTCACCGCACTGCAGATCGGTGCGGCGATGGTCGCGACATCCGACCCCGGGGACATCCAGGCGTATCTGGACCAGCTGCCTGGCGCGGCGCCGATCATTCCCGTCCGTATCTGAAGCAGGTCGGACGGTGGCGAGTCCGGGAAGGATCCAGGGAACCCGGTGCCTCTGCGTCGATGCCGTGCATGGCCGGCCACGATGCGCGGCGCTGTTGCCGCTGTGGCCCGTGCCTCGGATGTAGGCGCGGGCGCCTGCCACGAAGAGGCGCGCCTGTCCGCGCGAACATCCCGTAGGGCCCACCGGCGGGCTGTTCGTTGTTCATCGGACAGGGAGTCATCGTTGGCTACGAGCCCCATGCACTGCCTGGGTCTGGGTATGTCGGTTCACGATGTGATCCGAAAGCTCCCCGACGTTCAGACCGTGCGATGGCTGATTTCCTGGAGGGCGTGGACAGCGAGGCCCTGGTACGTCAGAACAAGGGCATCGCGGTTGTAGCCCGCGCTCGTGTCCGTCGGTTGTCGCATGCGACGCACGACGGTTCGGGTATCAGTGAGGGGCCCTCCCCGAGCCGAGTGTCCGGACCTGCTGGCTCACGATCTGAGTGGGCGACGACCGAGCAGGCTGACGATTCCATGGGATTGGTCCGAAATGTCGCTGGGGTCGCATCCAGGCGTCGGCCTGATATATAACCGGCCCGATTTCCCCGAGCCGGTACGGCCGGCCATCACCAACGACCGAAGGATTACATCGTGCTGCCCTCGTCCCGTAGGTTCTCCGCTGCACTGGCCGCCACCGGCGCGATACTCCTGGCGTCGGGATGCGGAAACCAAGGCCAGGGCGCCCCCGCCGCAGATGCCGCAGATGTCGCAGTCAGTGCCGAGAGCACGGCGCCGGACGCGTCCGCTTCGTCCGCCTCTCCGAGTAGTTCCGCCTCGGCCTCTCCCTCTGCCTCCGCGTCTGCCTCTGCGTCCGCGTCGCCGTCGGGCAGCGTCTCGGCGTCCCCCAGTGGCTCCCGTACGGCCGGAGCGGCCGGCGGTACGGGGAAGGCTCAGGCAGCCCCGTCACCCGCGGGCCCGGACTTCCCCGTTCCGGTGAACGTGGGCAATGCCACCCAGCTCATCACCGTGAAGGCGAGTGGCTCGTACGCCACGGTGACGGCCTGGGCCAAGGGTTCGTCCGGCTGGAAGTCGGTTATCTCCGACAGTGGCCGAGTTGGATCGAACGGTGTTGTCGATGGCGCCACCCGCAGGCAGAGCACCTACACCACGCCATCGGGCACCTACACCATCACCGAAGGCTTCGGAGTCGAGTCGGGCGGCACGAGCATGCCGTACACCAAGGTCAACTCCAGCCACTGGTGGGTCGAGGACCCCGAGTCGAAGTTCTACAACCAGATGCACACCGAGGCCGGGGCCGACTTCCCGCTCACCGAGAGCGGCGAGCGGGGCAGTGAACACCTCATCAACTACCCCACCCAGTACGCCAAGGCCCTGGTCATCAACTTCAACCGCTGGCCGGCCACGCCGGGTCGCGGCGCCGGGATCTTCCTGCACGTCAATGGCAACGGTGCGACCGCGGGTTGCGTATCGGTGCCGCGCGCCACGATGGACCGGATCATGGCCTGGATCCAGCCCGGCGCGCATCCGCGCATCGCCATCGGCTGACACCCCGCCCTCGTCGCCAGACGACTGCACGGTTACGGGTAGCCGACGGGCGAGCCACCGATGGAGCGGGAGGTCCTTGAACGCTTCAGGGACGCCCCTCGTCGGCTGAGCAGGATTTCACTCGGCGTGCATGACTGCGAGTTCTCCCACGAAGGGTCTACCCCCCTCTCATGCTGCGCCACTTCGGCCCGGCAGGTACCCCCACGACTCGGCTGCCAACTCCAGCTCCGGCCGGGCCGCCCCGCAATTGATTCATCTTTCGGCAAACTTCTTCCCATGTCCCGTTGGTCGGTGGCTGGCACTGTCTGGCCGAAAGTGATCATCACGCAAGGAGCACTCGTGTACGCACGTACATCACTGACCGTGGCCGCCGCGCTCCTCGGGGCGTCCGCCCTGATACTGCCCGGTGCCGCCTCGGCCGAGCCCGCCGCCCCGTCCGACGCCGCCGCCCAGCCCCACAGCCCCCTCGTGATCGCGCACAGAGGTGCCTCCGGTTACGCGCCGGAGAACACCCTTGCGGCCGTCGATGTCGCCGACGCCATGGACATCGACTGGGTGGAGAACGACGTCCAGCGCACCAAGGACGGTGAGCTGGTCATCGTGCACGACACCACCCTGGCGCGTACCACCAACGTGGAGCAGGTCTTCCCGGACCGGGCCCCGTGGAGCATCAAGGACTTCACGGCGGCGGAGATCGCCCAGCTGGACGCCGGAAGCTGGTTCGGCTCGCACTGGACGGGCAGCCGCGTGCCGACGCTGAAGCAGTACCTCGACACGGTCGACGACAACGACCAGAAGCTGCTCATGGAGATCAAGAGCCCCGAGCTCTACCCGGGCATCGAGGCCGACATCCTGCGGGTGCTGCGCCAGGAGGGCTGGCTGAACGGCGAGCACATCCAGCAGAAGCTGGTCATCCAGAGCTTCAGCGCCAACAGCGTCAAGGCGGTGCACGAGCAGGCGCCCGACGTCACCACCGGCTTCCTCGGCACCCCCGCCGTGGCGGACCTGCCGGCGTACGCGGCGTTCACGGACCAGATCAACCCGTCGTACGGCTCGCTCAGCAGCGCCTACGTCGCCGAGGTGCACAAGCTGAAGGGACCGCACAAGAAGACGCTCCAGGTCAGCACCTGGACGGTCAACGATGCGGCGGTCGCCGCACGCGTCGACGGCTTCGGCGTGGACGGGATCATCACCAACTACCCGGACATGGTGCGGGACACGGTGAGCTGAGGCACGCCGCCGGCCGGGACCATCGACCGCCCCGCACGCGGTGGTCGGTCCCGGCGGTACGCCCGGCCCCCAGCTCGCCCTCACCCCCACCGCCTGGGCCTCCTTCGTCTCCTTCGCCGCTACGTAAGGTCGGCCAAAGCCTCGAATCCGATGTGGTCCAGCGGGTCCTTCACCCGGCCGAGACTCGGCAGGCCCTCCGTGGCGAACCGGCCGCGCAGCCACTCCAGCAGGGTGTCGGTGAGCGTGCCGGTCAGCGGCGGGCCCTGTTCGGCGTGGCGTGGGTAGACGATCAGCGGCCAGTCGTCCGGCGTGGGGCCCTCGGTGAGCCAGCCCAGTTGGTCGCCGTCGATGGAGTTGGCGAACGGGAGGAAGCCGCCAGGCTCCGGCCAGACCGCCAGCGGCTGGAACTGCGGGTATTCGGCGCGCAGTCCACGGTAGGCGTCGCAGACCCACCTGACCTCCTCGGCAAGTCCGTGCTCGCCGGTGCTCAGCGGGGCGCTGACTCTGAGCCAGTTCGTCCAGCAGCCGCCTCCGTACGTCTCCATCAGGGTCACGTACTCCGTCGGCAGCCGCGTGCCGAGGCGCTCGTGCAGCCACTCCCACGTGCCGTCTCCGAGAAACGGCTTCCGCGGCGGCGGTACGAGTGCGGTCAGCGCCGCCAAGCCCGTACCCTCGGTCAGCGCGGCGCGCTGCTGCGGGGTCGGTTCCGGGCGGGGGACCGGCGGGGTCCACGGGCCGGGGTCGACTTCGGTCAGGAAGGCGGTGCGGCTCGCGCTCGGCCGGAGACCCTCGCCGATGAGCGTGGTCAGGGTGGGCAGCAGTGGAGTGCCGTAGCGGTGCCAGGGGTCCGCGCCCGCGCGAGCCCTGTCCTTGTGGAAGGTGACGACCGGCCACTCGTCGGGATCGTCGGACGCCGTGGTGTCCCAGTACAGAAGGTCGCATCTCCGCGTCTCGCCCCACGGGAGCAGTCCGTCGGGCGCCTCCCGCCGTGCGCCCTCCAGCCAGTTCCCGTATTCGAACCAGCCCTCCCTGGCGCACGGTATGTGCAGCCACAGGAACTCCCCGATGTCCAGTGGCCCGTACGCGGAGGCGATCGCCTTGTAGTCGGCGGGCAGCCGCAGTCCGAGCCAGGACTCGACGGCGTCCCAGTCGACGGGGACGGGAGCGGGGGCGGCGCCGGCCGGGGGTTGGCCGAATAGTTCCGCGAAGGCGGTGACGTGTGAGGCCGGTGTCATGGGGGCGCATCCTGGCACGTTGCGTGAATGGTGTGGGTGTATGACGCCCGAGCCGTGAAATGGTTGTACGGGTTGCTCGAACTCATGCGTGAGAACGAACACTTCCGCTTGGCGTGATGTTCTACATGTGCATGTCGCTGGGTCTGGCATGGATACGGACTTTGGAGTGCTGCCCAGGGCCGCGGAGATGCGCGTCTACGTCGGCGGGGTCGTCGACCGGCTGACGGCGCGCAGCCGGCTGCCGCTCGACTACTCCGTGGCCAGTCTGCGGATCGTGGACTTCATGGTTGACGGGGTACGGCGCGGCCGTCCGGAGGCCGGGCGGGTCGCCGGGCTCCTCCAGGGCCTCGGGGCGTACACAGGAGAGGTGATCGTCCGGCGGGCCGGGGCGCGGTGGGTGGATCTGGATCCGGAGCAACGGGAGCTGTTCGGCCAGCCGGTGGGGATCCAGATGCCCGACGGGCGTGTGTGGAATCCGCTCGGCAAGGTGGTCAACCGCTTCGAGTTGGGCGGCCCGGAGGAGTCGGTGCAGCGCTTCTATCTGCTGCTGCACGGGCGGGCGCGCAGGGCTGCCGCGTCGCCGGATGCCCCACCGGTCGTGTGCTGCTGACGGACTGGCCCCGGACATGGAAGGACGACCGGGGCCGCCACCCCCCACAGGAGAGGCCCCGGTCGTCGTTCGCCGGGGCGGCAGAGCCGCCCCGTACTTCTCTCAGCGCCGCGCGTGGGTTTTCTGTCACACCGCGCTTGGTCAGGGAGTCGTTGCAAGTTGTACAAGGCATGGACGTGACCCCTCAGAAGGACGTAGCGTGCTGATTCGAGCAGGGCAGTGCGGCAGTGGCGACCAGCTGCGATTCAGGACAGGTTGAGGGAGTGCTGGGGGACGACGCGGAGTTGACCGCCGCCGTGCTCGCGGCACAGGACGGGGACGAGAGCGCCTTCCGTACTGTGTACCGCGCCGTGCATCCGCGGCTTCTCGGCTATGTACGCACTCTGGTCGGCGAACCGGACGCTGAGGACGTCGCGTCCGAGGCATGGCTGCAGATCGCCCGCGACCTCGACCGGTTCAGCGGCGACGCTGACCGCTTTCGCGGCTGGGCCGCACGGATCGCCCGCAACCGCGCCCTGGACCACATACGCATGCGCGGCCGCCGCCCCGCCGTCGGCGGCGACGAGACCGAGCTCACCGGCAAGGCCGCCGACTCGGACACCGCGGACGAGGCCCTGGAGGCCCTCGCCACCGGCAACACCATGGCCCTCATCGCCCAGCTGCCACAGGACCAGGCCGAGGCCGTCGTCCTGCGCGTCGTGGTCGGCCTCGACGCGAAGAGCGCGGCCAAGACGCTGGGCAAGCGGCCGGGCGCGGTACGCACCGCCGCGCACCGCGGGCTGAAGCGGCTGGCCGAGCTGCTGGGCGCGGAAGCCGCGCCGGCTCTCAGCGAGGACGCCTCGCCGGCCTTCAACGAGGAAGCCGTGCCCGCCTTCAGCGAGGACAGAGGCGAAGCGGACCACGTGACCCCTGGCGTCGACCGCGCGGATCTGAACGGCGTACCGCCCCAGCGCGGCCCCCGGCCGGGCGCGACGGCACCCGCCGGTGTGACGCATTCGCGCCTGCGGACGCAGAAGGACATGTGATGGCCGACGAGCGGTACGAGTGGCTTGACAAGGAAGCGGCGGAGCGGCTGCTGCGCGGTGAACCGGTCGAGACTGCCGACGAACACGCCCGTACCCAGGCCGCGCAACTGTCCCGAGAGCTGTACGGAATGGGCAGGCCCAGCCGCTCCGGCTACTTGGACGGCGGTGAAATGCCCGGCGAGGCGGCCGCATTGGCCGCGTTCCGAAAGGCCAGGGCGGACGCCGAAGCGCCCGCGGGGGACATGCTCGGGACCGTACGTCTCGCCCCTGCCGCGCGCCCCGCTGCCACGCACCGGGCGCCCCGCACGCTCTTCGCCCGCCCGGTGCGCTTCGGGCTCGCCGCCGCGGTCGCCGGCTGCGCGCTCGGCGGCGTCGCCGTCGCCGCGGGCACGGGCTTCCTGCCGTCGCCCTTCGGCGGCGATCCGCTGCCCGGGTCCTCCGTCTCGGCCGCCGCGACCCCGGGGCCGCTGGTCTCCGATTCGCCCACCGGCGGGGGAGTGGTCGCACCCCCGCGGATCTCGGGCTCGCCCAGTACGCCGCCGGTGTCGCCCCCGGCGAGCGGGGGCGGCGAGCACCGGGACCCGTCAAGCGGCGCACACGGCGGCTCGGGCAAGAAGGGTGACCAGGGCGAGAAGTCCCGCAAGGGGAACGCCGAGTTGTACCGTCAGACGGTCGAGGCCTGCCGCGACTACCGCAGTGGCAGCATCGCCCCCGACCGCAAGCAGCAGCTCGAGGAGGCAGCCAAGGGGGCGAAGGGGGTGGAGCGCTTCTGTGACGGGCTGCTCGACGGCGACACCAAGAGCAGCGGCCAGACCGACGGCGACACCGGTGACGGCGGCGACGACAGCGGCGGCGACAGCGGCGACGACGGCGGGAAGAGCCGCGGCGCCGCCGCCCCCGCCCCCGCCATCGAGAGCCGCGCGGGCGGCGCTTCCCTGCCGCCCGTCTCCTGGACGCAACTGCCCGCGGAGCCCGCGCTCCTGCCGTCCGAAAGTGCTTCCCTGCCTTCGCCCGGCGTTACCCAGAACCCGTCCTGACCTGCGATTTCTCGACAGTGACGATTTTCGGCCGCCCAGGTGTGACGTTTTTTGAAGCCACGGCGCAGTAGAGAGTGAGCCGACTGGTCATCGGCTGCGCCAGAGCCGGGGTTCCCCCCGTACCTACGGCTCGGTGCGAAAGGCGCGGGCGGGACACGTTCCCCCGGTCCCGCCCGCGCCACACTCACCTCTCGCGCTCACCAATGAATGACCACGCGGTCACCATTGCGGACCTGCGCGAAGAGCGAGGCGATCTTTCCCTCGTTCCGGACATTGACGCAGCCGTGCGACGCGCCGTTGTAGCCGCGGGCCGCGAAGTCCGCCGAGTAGTGCACCGCCTGGCCGCCGCTGAAGAACATCGCGTACGGCATGGGCGTGTGGTAGATCGACGAGACGTGGTGCCGTGACTTCTGGAAGACACTGAAGGTGCCCTCACGCGTCGGCGTGTACTGCGAGCCGAAGCGCACGTCCATCGTCGACTGCACCTTGCCGTCGATCACCCAGGAGAGCGTTCGGGTGGTCTTGCTGATGCACATCACCCGGCCCGTCCTGCAGCGCGGGTCCAGCCTCGCCGGCGGCTTGTTGACGGTCCTGCCGTTCAGCTCGTCGCGCGTCGGCTTCTTCGTCATGGCGAGCAGCTTCTGCCAGGTCACGGTGTCCGTGTCGCCCGTCGTCGGCAACCCGCGCTTGCCCTGGAAGCCCTTGACGGACGCGACCGTCACCGGACCGTACGTGCCGGTCGGGGTGTTGTCGAACCAGCCGATCTGGGCGAGCCTCGCCTGCAGCTCGCGCACCCGCTCGCCCTTCGAGCCGCTCGGGATCAGGACCTCGGGCTTCGCGGTCGTGGCGGACTCGCTGGGCTTCTGAGAGGGCGTGCCCGGGTCCGACGCGGAAGGCGGCGGCGTCGACGTGGGGCCCGGCGCGGGCGCCGTGCTGCCCGGCTTGGCGTCGGTCGCCGCGCGGCCGGTCGCCGCCTGCGCCGTACAGCCGGTGGTCACGGCCAGCACGGCGGCCGCGGCGATTGTTCTGCGTATGACGGCCCTGCGCCTGACAGATCTGCGTATGACGGTTTTCCGAAGCATGTACGCCCCCCCTGATTTCCTGTGCCTCAAGAGACAGATTCCCGCTCTGCCCGGTTGCGCATTCCCGCGCATTATGGGGAAGAAGCTATGAGGAAGGTCCCAGCGCGTGGCCCTCCACCCGTACCGGCGCCCGCCGCTGCAGTCCGTCGCGAGGGTCGGTTACCAACGAGTAGCTCCAGCGGAGGCACAATCATGGCGCGCGAGTCCGAGTCGGGACTGCCCATCGAACCGGTCTACGGGCCGGACGCACTCGAGGGGTGGGACCCGGCCGAGAAGCTGGGCGAGCCCGGCTTGTACCCCTTCACCCGTGGCGTCTACCCGACGATGTACACCGGCCGTCCCTGGACGATGCGCCAGTACGCGGGCTTCGGCACCGCCGTCGAGTCCAACGCCCGCTACAAGCAGCTGATCGCCAACGGCACCATGGGCCTGTCTGTCGCCTTCGACCTGCCGACGCAGATGGGGCACGACTCGGACGCGCCGATCGCGCACGGCGAGGTCGGCAAGGTCGGCGTGGCAATCGACTCGGTGGACGACATGAAAGTGCTGTTCGACGGGATCCCGCTGGAGAAGGTCTCCACGTCGATGACGATCAACGCGCCGGCCGCGCTGCTTCTGCTGCTGTACCAGCTCGTCGCCGAGGAGCAGGGCGTCACCGCGGACAAGCTCACCGGCACCATCCAGAACGATGTGCTCAAGGAGTACATCGCCCGCGGCACGTACATCTTTCCGCCGGGGCCCTCGCTGCGGCTGATCGCCGACATCTTCAAGTACTGCAAGGCCGAGGTCCCGAAGTGGAACACCATCTCGATCTCCGGTTACCACATGGCCGAGGCCGGGGCCTCGCCCGCGCAGGAGATCGCGTTCACGCTCGCGGACGGCATTGAGTACGTCCGTACGGCCGTCGCCGCGGGCATGGACGTCGACGACTTCGCGCCGCGCCTGTCGTTCTTCTTCGTCGCCCGTACGACGATCCTGGAGGAGGTCGCCAAGTTCCGTGCCGCGCGCAGGATCTGGGCGAAGGTGATGCGCGAGGAGTTCGGCGCGAAGAACCCCAAGTCGCTGATGCTGCGCTTCCACACGCAGACCGCCGGTGTGCAGCTGACCGCGCAGCAGCCCGAGGTGAACCTGGTTCGCGTGGCGGTCCAGGGTCTCGCGGCCGTGCTCGGCGGCACGCAGTCGCTGCACACCAACTCCTTCGACGAGGCGATCGCGCTCCCGACGGACAAGTCGGCCCGGCTCGCCCTGCGTACGCAGCAGGTCCTCGCGTACGAGACGGATGTGACCGCGACCGTCGACCCGTTCGCCGGCTCGTATGTCGTGGAGAAGATGACGGACGACGTGGAGGCGGCGGCGCTGGCGCTGATGCAACGGGTCGAGGACCTGGGCGGCGCGGTCAGCGCGATCGAGCACGGTTTCCAGAAGAACGAGATCGAGCTCAGCGCATACCGCATCGCGCAGGAGACCGACAGCGGCGAGCGGGTCGTCGTCGGCGTCAACCGCTTCACGCTGGATGCCGAGGAGCCGTACGAGCCGCTGCGCGTCGACCCGGCGATCGAGGCGCAGCAGGCGGAACGCCTTGCGAAGCTGCGGGCGGAGCGCGACCAGCAGGCGGTGGATACGGCGCTGGCCGCGCTGCAGAAGGCCGCGGAGGGCACGGACAATGTCCTTTACCCGATGAAGGACGCGCTGAAGGCCCGGGCGACGGTGGGCGAGGTGTGCGACGCGCTGCGCGCGGTGTGGGGCACCTACGTCCCCGCGGATGCCTTCTGAGCGGATCGGCACGCCTCATTCCGCGGTGCGAAACGCAAAGGCGGAGTGTCGTACCCATGTGCGACACTCCGCCTCATGCTGGGTGTTACCGATCTGCCGACCTATCTTGCGGGCCTTGTCCTGATCATTCTGCTCCCGGGGCCGAACTCCCTGTACGTGCTCTCGGTCGCCGCACGCCGTGGTGTGCGTACGGGCTATACGGCCGCCGCCGGGGTGTGGTGCGGCGACACCGTGCTGATGGTGCTGTCCGCGGCGGGCGTCGCCTCGCTGCTCCAGGCCAACGCCGTGCTCTTCGGGATCGTGAAGTTCGCCGGTGCCGGCTATCTGACCTGGCTGGCGATCGGGATGCTGCGCGCGGCCTGGTCGATGTGGCGCACCCGGCGTGAGCGGACGATCGAGGAGCCTGCCGCGGACGGTGCTTCCGCCGCCGAGCGGCCCTTCCGCAGAGCCTTTGTGATCAGCTTGTTCAACCCGAAGGCGATCCTCTTCTTCATCGCCTTCTTCGTGCAGTTCGTCGATCCGGGCTACGCCTACCCGGCGCTGTCCTTCGTGGTGCTCGGCGTGCTCGCGCAGCTGGCGAGCTTCCTCTATCTGACCCTGCTGATCTTCACCGGCACTCACCTCGCGGCCGCGTTCCGCCGCCGCAAGCGCCTGTCGGCGGGAGCGACGTCGGCGGCCGGCGCGCTGTTCATCGGCTTCGCGGTGAAGCTCTCGCTCAGCAGCTCCTGACCCGCTCCAGCCACTCGGTCAGCCCGGCCGCGTCCTCGCCCGCCCAGCCGACATAGCCGTCGGGCCGGACCAGGAAGAGCCCCTTTCCGTACGGCTCGTACGCGTCGATGCGGTGTACGTGCACCAACTGGCCGTCCAGCGACGGCAGTTCCGCGTCCGTGCCGACCGCGAGCAGGGTGAAGTGCGGGCCGCGGAAGAGGTCGAACAGCCGGCGCCCGCCGGGCAGCGGGCCGTCCGGGGCGCGGTCCCCCGCCTCCAGCGCGCCGCCGGCGCCTCCTGAAGCGAGCGGGCCGCCGCGGTAGCCCAGCCCGAGCTGCATGGTGGCCGCGCCGCGCTGCTCCTCGCCGCGGTGGATACGGGTGGACAGGCCCAGCATCTGTGCGGCGACGGGCAGCCGCTCCTGCTCGTACGTGTCGAGCAGCGCCTCGGGCGCGCCGTGGCGCAGCACCTGTCCGAGCTTCCAGCCGAGGTTGTGCGCGTCCTGGACGCTGGTGTTGAGGCCCTGCCCGCCGGCGGGGGAGTGGATGTGCGCGGCGTCACCCGCGAGGAACACACGCCCCTCGCGGAAGCGGTCGGCCATGGCGGCGCGCGGCCGGAAGTCCGATGCCCACAGCACCTCGGTGACCTCGTCCGCGGCCAGATGGCTGCGGGCGGCGACCAGCGCCCGTACCCCCGCGGGCGACGTGTCGGGCTCGCCTTCGGTGAACTGGCCGATGAGCTGGAAGTCGTCGGTGCCCGGCAGCGGGCAGACGGCGAGGTGGCCGGTCCCGTCGCCCAGGAAGATGTGCCAGCGCAGCCGGTCCAGCGACGGGATGCGGACATCGGCGACCAGCATCGGCGCCGGGTCGACGTCCTCGCCCGTCATCGGGATGCCGAGAGCTCGGCGCACCGTGCTGCGGCCGCCGTCGGCGGCGACCGCGTACGACGCGTGGACCTCCCCCGTCGAGAGCCGGGCCGTCACTGCGTACGCGTCCTGCCTGATCCCGGTCAGGGCCGTGCCGAAGGCGACGCTGCCGCCCAGCTCCGTCAGGCGCGCGTGCAGGATCTGCTGGGTGCGCCACTGAGGGAGCAGCCAGGGTTCTGTATACGGTTCGGCCTCTGTGGGCGCCGGCCGTTCGAACATGTCGTGCTCGCCGTGCCGGGCGCCGTCCTGCCAGACCATGCCGACCGGGGCCCGGCCGCCGGACGCGAGGACCGCGTCCACCACCCCGAGGTCGTCGAAGACCTCCATGGTGCGCGGCTGGATGCCCTTGCCGCGTGAGCCGGGGAAGAGCGCGTCCGACTGCTCGACGACGAGGGTACGCACACCTCGGCGGGCCAGATCGCAGGCGAGAGCGAGCCCGGTGGGCCCGGCCCCGACGACGAGAACGTCCGTGCCCTTCGCTTCCTTAACGCTGTTAAGTCGCATGGTTGGGAGGATGCGCTTAACGCTGTTAAATTGTCAAGGTGGCCACGGAACGACTCGACCGGACCCGGGTGGCGCGCACCGCCCTGCGCCTGCTCAACGAAGTGGGCCTCGAAGGGCTGACGCTGCGCGCCATCGCCAAGGAGCTCGACGTCAAAGCCCCCGCACTGTACTGGCACTTCAAGGACAAACAGGCACTGCTCGACGAGATGGCGACCGAGATGCTGCGGCGGATGGCGGCGGACATCCAGGAGTCGGCCCCGCCGGCCGACTGGCGAGAGGGACTCGCCGCGGCCATGCGAGGTCTGCGCGAGCATCTGCTGCGCTACCGCGACGGCGCCAAGGTCTACAGCGGCACCCACTTCACCGACACGAGCTACGCGGGCCCCATGGAGGCGCATCTGCGCATGCTCACCGAGGCGGGCTTCACCCCGGCAGCGGCCGCGCGCGCCTGGCTCACCGCGTACAGCTACACGATCGGTTACGTGATCGAGGAACAGGCGATGGGTCCGGACCCGGCGACCGGTGCCGAGGGCTACGACCTGGCGGCACGCGCCGAGCGGCTGACCGAGTACCCGCTCGCCGCGGTGGCGGGCGAGGAGATTTTCACCAACCGCGACGCGGGGTTCGAGAAGGGGCTTGAGGCGGTGGTGACGGGGGTGGGGGCGGTGCTGCTCGCCCCGGAGCAGGGGTAACCGGGGGCAAAGTCCCCAGACCCCCGTACACCCTTCGGGCGTTGGGGGGTCTGGGGGCGGAGCCCCAGGGATGGCTCAGCGCAGCGCCGCCCGCTTCAGGCGGCGAGCCCGCCGCACCACTCTGCGCACCACCGCGTTCCGCGGCACCGGGATCCCGCCCGGCAGACCGAGCACCGTCAGCCGGCGGCGCTTGAAGTAGCGCAAGGTGCGCGAGTCCAGGTGGCCCCTGAGGAAGCTCTCCGCCGCCGCGCGCAGATCCGGCCTGAGCTGCGCCTGCATCGCGAAGCCGACCGCGCTCAGCAGGCCGGTCAGCGTCTCGTCCGCCTCCTTCGGCGCGCCCGATTCGCCCTGCGCCAGATCGGGCACCAGCGCGTCGACGATCGTCACCGGAAT
The DNA here is from genome assembly GCF_053599675.1 of Streptomyces sp. NPDC000880. Lineage (NCBI taxonomy): Bacteria > Bacillati > Actinomycetota > Actinomycetes > Kitasatosporales > Streptomycetaceae > Streptomyces > Streptomyces sp. NPDC000880. The sequence goes on from NZ_JBSFMS010000031.1 coordinate 16,678, forward strand.
CCGGTTGCTGTTCTGGTACGGAGTGAGCCGGTCGAGGAGCGGCTCGGTGCCGATCCGGGCCACCGGGATGCCGTAGAAGGTGCTCGCCGTGAACAGCGCGGTCGAGAAGCAGCCCGCCACCAGGGCGGGCCGCAGCTGACGGTAGAGCACTTCGGCGATCAACGGCCGGTCCAGGACGGTCAGTTCCGCCCCCAGCGTCTGCGCCTCGCGCTCCAGGGTGCGCGTCCAGGACGCCGGGGCCGTGGGGTGCGGTTTGAACACAATCCTGCGGTGGCCGAGCGCGACCACGCCCCGCACCATCCGGACGTGGAGGGCCTCTTCCTCCTCGGGCGTGATGATGCCGAGCGCCGCGAGGTACTGGCCGAGCAGCAGGGCCGGGCCGTCGCCCGCCGCAGTTCCCCCGCCCGCCGCAGTCTCGCCGGGTGCCACATCCGTGACGGCGTCGGAGAGTTCGGCGACGACCTTGACGAAGGCCTCCGTCGGGACGACCTCCGGCTCCGCCCCGAACTCCGCGAGCAGCAAAGGCTTCAAGCCCGGCACGAGATCCAGGTGGAACAGCCTGCGCACTCGCTCGCCGACCAGCGGGTCGATCTTGCTGCGGGTCGGCCCGTAGCTCATCAGCCCGTCCGCGTACACATCCAGAGTTGCGTCCGGGAAGAGCTGCGCTATCGCCAGCGCCGGGTTGACCTGGATGGACTCGACGGCCAGCTCGATCCGGTCGTCACCGAGGTCCCACAGCATCCGCAGATACCGCTCCCAGAGCGGGCCGTCGTCCGAGCGCGGGGCCCAGCCGCCCGGATGGAAAGGGGAGATCGCCTCGTTCCAGGAGAGCACCCCGTCGAAGCGGCCGCGCAGTCGCTCGAAGCCGGGCATCGTGTCCAGCGAAGGCGAAGTCTCCGGCGTCACCGCGTTGTTGGCGACCAGCAGGAGGCGCCGGTCGGCGGTTGCGAAGCAGCCGCTGTCGATCGCTGCGGCCAGCGTGGCGGCTCCGTACAGCGAGGACGCGTAGAAGATCTGGGTCGTACCCATCAGGCCGCCGCCTCCCCGGAGAGAGGAGCGGGGCGGCGGCGCAGCCTGCGCAGCCTCGATGCGCGCTCGATGTCCATCGAGTCGAGCGCGTCCTTCAAAACGTCCTGCGGCATCCGCTTCAGGGCCGCCGCGCTCATTGCACGCAATTTACGCGCCACTGCGGGTTCGAACCTCTCTATTGATCCCAAGTGGTGGGAAATGACGGCACAGTACGTTCGCACGGCTTTTGGCAACAGCTGAGCGGACTCCGGATCCTTCGCTGTTTCTTCGAGCACCTGATCGAATGCCCGGATGAAATCGAGCTGGCGAATGTCACCAATTTGTGTCAGGGATGATGCAACGCCGCGTCGGTAGAAGATCCCCAAATGGCTGATCGCGGCGAAAGACTCGGCCTCGCGGTGCAGCCGCCAGATCCACGGCCGGTCCTCGGCGGTGCGCAGCCCGTGCGTGAAGTGCAGCAGCCCGCGCTCCGCGAGCCGCCGGTGGTACATCCCGGCCCAGGCGAAGGGGTAGTCGACGGCGGTCGACCGGTCGGCGGGCAGGATTGCGTCCCGGGGCCGCAGCACCTCGCCGCGCCGGCCGACCGGGATGCGGTGGACCGTGCGGGCCCTGGCCGTGCACTGGACGTGGTCGGTGCGGACGAAGTCGCAGCCGAGCTCCTCGATGGCCGTGAGCAGCCGCTCGTAGTGGCCGGGCGCCAGCCAGTCGTCGCCGTCGAGGAAGGTGAGGTACTCCCCGCTCGCGGCGTCCAGACCGGTGTTCCGCGCGGTGGCGAGGCCGCCGTTCTGTTCATGTCTGATCAGCCGAGCCCCCGGAACCTCACGCTCCGCGCGCTCCAGGATCTCCGGTGTCCCATCTGTCGAGCAATCGTCGACAAGCAGGAATTCGAAGTCCTCGCGGGCGTTCGCCTGGAGACTTCTCAGGGTGTCGGGCGCGTATGTCTGCACGTTGTAGAACGGCACGATGACGGAGAGCTTAACCACCCGCGTGAGGTTAGGCCGAGAACCCGGCATTCGTTCTTTCGCTGGGGGGGATGGAAGGTGAACGCAGAGCGGACAGTCCGTTAACCAGGTTGATTCGTGGGTATTTTCGCTAATCGTAGACGCGCTGTTAACCAGCTGTTGTGGTTGAGTTGGGCCGTCAAACGAAATGCCTTTCTAACGTCCTCGACGTGCCATCAAGTAGCAGCGAGGCCGTACGGGTCGCCGTACTCGCCGACTCCGATACCCGGTGGAAATGGGGCGCGCTCACCGCGCGTCGTATCGCTCCCGCCGACGCCCCGGACTCCATCGAGCTGAGCGGCTTTCTGCTGCGCGGCCGGGCCACTCCCACGGCCCGCCAGCTCGCCGAGGTCCAAGTGCGCGCCGACGAGATGCGCGAGGTGACCGGGAACGAGTTCCTGCGGGCGATGAAGGACGAGTCGTACGACGTGATCGTGCTCGCCCTCGTCGGCGGCGCGGTCCAGGCCATGCTGCACGGGCTCGCCGCACTGGCACTGACCCGCAGGCCCGTCGTCGTCACCGGCTACGTCGGCGTCGTCTACGAGAAGCTCGCCGACGGGCTGCTGCTGCGGCACGGCGCTGACGTCGTCCTCGCCAATTCACGGCACGACGCGGACCGGTTCCGCGCGGTGTACGAGGGCGTGGGCGCCGACGCCTCGTCCGTCACCGAGGCCGCGCTGCCGTTCCTCGGCGGCGCGCCCTACGAGACCGCGGACGACCGCGACACCGTCGTCTTCGCCGCTCAGCCCTCCGTGCCCGAGTCCCGCGCCCACCGCACCTATCTGCTGCGGCGTCTGGTCGAGCACGCCAGGCTCCATCCGCGCCGCGAGGTGCTGCTGAAGCTGCGCTCCAAGCCCGGCGAGCACACCACGCACCTCGAAGAGCTGCCCTACCAGAAGCTCGCCGACAAGCTGCCCGGCGGACTGCCACCGAACTTCAAGCTGGTCTACGGGCACATGGGCGAGGTCCTCGACCGCACCGACCTGCTCGTCACGGTCTCCTCGACGGCCGCCCTGGAGTCCCTGCACCGGCGCATCCCCACCGCGGTCCTCAGCGACCTGGGTGTGCGCGAGGCGCTCGGCAACCACCACTTCCTCGGCTCCGGGCTGCTGACCTCCTGGGACAGCCTCGACGGCGGCCACCGGCCCACCCCCGACCAGGACTGGCTGGCGCGGCAGGGCGTCGCCGCGGACGGTGCGTACGAAACGGCCTTCGACGCCGCCCGCAAGCGCGTCACGGAGCTGCTCGAAAAGCCCGTGCTCCCGCCGATCGCGCCGTACTACACGACCGCCACCGCGCCCGGCTATCTGCCCGGCATCCTCGCCCGCCATCACCTGGCCCCCGACGGCACCCCGCTGGCGGGCGCGGCCCCGAAGGCAGAGGCCACCGCCATACGGCGCGTGGTGCGCGAAGCCGTACGGAACGCGGCGCGCGGCGCGTACCGCCACGGCGTGCAGCGCGTCGCCCCCATCATCCGCCGGATGGGCGATCTGTGACCCCCGCCGCCCAGGGCGCCTCCCCCCAACTCCCGTACTCAGGAGCACCGATGACCGTTCTCGCCGTGATTCCCGCCCGTGGCGGCTCCAAGGGCGTACCGGCAAAGAACCTGGCCACCGTCGGCGGCGTGCCGCTCGTCGCGCGCGCCGTCCGCGAGAGTCTCGCCGCCCGCCTGGTCACCGATGTAGTGGTCTCCACGGACGACCCGGAGATCGCGTCGGCGGCGCGCGCCGCGGGCGCCGGAGTGGTGCTGCGGCCGGCCGCGATCGCCGGGGACACCGCCACCAGCGAGGCGGCGGTGCTGCACGCCATGGACGCGCACGAGGCGATGCACGGCGCGCCCGTGGACGTGGTCCTGCTCGTCCAGTGCACCAGCCCCTTCCTGACGCGCGCCGACGTAGAGGGCGTCGCCGCCGCGGTCATCGAGGACGGCGCGGACAGCGCGGTCACCGTGGCTCCCTTCCACGGCTTCGTCTGGCGCGAGCAGGGCTCCGACTCCGGCGCCGAGCAGCCCGCCACGGCGGCCATCGGCGCCCAGCGCGTCGGCGGCTCGACAGCCCTCCTCGACACCGCCCCGGCCTCGGGACACGGCGTCAACCACGACGCGTCCTTCCGGCCGCGCCGCCAGGACCGGCCGCAGGACTTCCTGGAGACGGGAGCCGCGTACGCGATGTCCGCCACCGGTTTCCGCGAGGCCGGCCACCGCTTCTTCGGCCGCACCGCGCTGGTGCGTACCGACCCCGCGCGCGTCCTCGAGGTCGACGACCCGCACGACCTCGCCCGGGCCCGCGCGCTCGCCCCGCTGCTCGACACCTCCGCACTGCCCACACGCGGTGACGTCGACGCCGTCGTCCTGGACTTCGACGGCACCCAGACCGACGACCGCGTGTACATCGACGCGGACGGGCACGAAACCGTCGCCGTGCACCGCGGGGACGGCCTCGGCATCGCGCATCTGCGCAAGGCCGGCCTGGAACTGCTCATCCTGTCCACCGAGCAGAACCCGGTCGTCGCCGCCCGCGCCCGAAAGCTACGGATCCCCGTCCTGCACGGCATCGACCGCAAGGACCTCGCACTGAAGCAGTGGTGCGAGGAACGCGAAATCGCGCCGGACCGGGTGCTCTACGTCGGCAACGACGTCAACGATCTTCCGTGCTTCAACCTCGTGGGCTGGCCGGTGGCCGTCGCGAGTGCGCACGGCTCCGTTCGTGCCGCAGCGCGTGCCGTCACTGCCACGCGTGGCGGCGAGGGGGCGATCCGTGAGATTGCCTCCTGGCTCCTCGGCCCGACTCTCGACACCCCTGCCAGCACTACCGACACCCCTGCCACGTCCCACAAGTCCCCCGAGAAGTAAGGAACGTCCCCCCATGAGCACGTCCCGTCTGCGCACCCTCGGCACCCGGACCGCCGGCCCCGGCCACCCCGTCTATGTCACGGGTGAGATCGGCATCAACCACAACGGCGACCTGAACAACGCCTTTGCGCTCATCGATGCCGCCGCCGACGCCGGCTGTGACGCGGTCAAGTTCCAAAAGCGCACCCCGGAGATCTGCACCCCGCGCGACCAGTGGGACATCGAGCGCGACACCCCCTGGGGCCGGATGACGTACATCGACTACCGCCACCGTGTGGAGTTCGGTGAGGACGAGTACCGCCAGATCGACGAGCACTGCAAGAAGCGCGGCATCGACTGGTTCGCGTCCCCGTGGGACACCGAGGCCGTCGCCTTCCTGGAGAAGTTCGACGTTCCCGCCCACAAGGTGGCCTCCGCGTCGCTCACCGACGACGAGCTGCTGCGCGCCCTGCGTGCCACCGGCAAGACCGTCATCCTCTCCACCGGCATGTCCACGCCGAAGCAGATCCGGCACGCGGTCGAGGTGCTCGGCAGCGACAACATCCTGCTCTGCCACGCCACGTCGACGTACCCGGCGAAGGCGGAGGAGCTCAACCTCCGCGTCATCAACACCCTCCAGGGCGAGTACCCGAACGTCCCGATCGGCTACAGCGGCCACGAGACCGGCCTGCAGACCACCCTCGCCGCGGTCGCCCTCGGCGCCGCCTTTGTCGAGCGCCACATCACCCTCGATCGTGCCATGTGGGGCTCCGACCAGGCCGCCTCCGTGGAGCCGGGCGGCCTGCAGCGCCTGGTCCGCGACATCCGCACCATCGAGGCCGCGCTCGGCGACGGCGTCAAGAAGGTCTACGACTCCGAGCTCGCCCCGATGAAGAAGCTGCGCCGGGTCGCGGGCGTCGTCGCCGAGGCCGGCGACCGCGAGCCGGCCCAGGTCTGACAGGCCTGGCGCCGTGCTGTGCCTCCCCGGGGGCGGGCCCCCCGGATCCCCTGTCCCACAAGCAGGCCAGCGGGCTGGCCGACCCGGCACCACGAGGTGAAATACGGTGAACCTCGCCTTTGTCGAGAGTCCGCGCTCCGGCGGCCCGTGAACCGGGTGCCGTCAGTGGGTGCCTACCAGGCGGAGTTCGGCCAGGGCGGCGGTGTGCGCGTCCATCCGCTCGGCGGAGAGGATCGCGGCGGCGGTGTCGGCGCGGGATGCCGCGACGACGAGGGCACGGCCCGCGAGGGCGAGTCCGCGGCGGTGCAGGGACGCGGGGTCCGCACCGGTCAGGCCCGCGTGGCGGACGGGCGGGGCGCCGCGGAGGCGGGCGACCTGGGCCGCGATGCTGTCGGCGGCCGTGTCGAGGCCGAGCTCGTCGGTGACGGCGAGCAGCGCGGAGAGATGACCGGCGAGCTGGATGTCCAGCTCCTCCTCGCGGGTGCGGTGGGGGTACTGGGCATCGTCGGCCATCGCGTGGACGGACCCCCGACGTTGCGTGCGGATCGGCTCGTACATGGGGATGGCCTCCTGCTCACTGTCAGGAGACCATCCTAGCTTAGAATCTGTCTAAAGTTGAGCCGGGTCGGGATTCTTTGGCCAGGGCACCTACGGGGCTCGCTCAGGTCCGCTCAAGGCTGGCTGTAGCCGTCCAGGAACGTTCCGATCCGCGTCACAGCGTCCGCCAGATCCTTCGCCGCCGGCAGCGTCACGATCCGGAAGTGATCCGGCTCCGGCCAGTTGAAGCCCGTACCGTGGACGACCATGATCTTCTCGGCCCGCAGCAGGTCGAGCACCATCTGCCGGTCGTCCTTGATCTTGTAGACCTTGGGGTCGAGCCGCGGGAACAGATACAGCGCGCCCTTGGGCTTGACGCAGGTCACGCCCGGGATCTGGGTGAGCAGGTCGTATGCGACGTCCCGCTGCTCCAGGATCCGCCCGCCCGGCAGGACGAGGTCCTCGATCGACTGGCGGCCGCCGAGCGCCGTGGCCACCGCGTGCTGGGAGGGCATGTTCGCGCACAGCCGCATATTGGCCAGGATGGTCAGGCCCTCGATGTACGAGGCGGCGTGCGCCTTCGGGCCGCAGACCGCCATCCAGCCGGAGCGGTAGCCCGCCACCCGGTAGTTCTTGGAGAGCCCGTTGAAGGTCAGGACCATCAGGTCCGGGGCGATCGCGGCGGTCGGGGTGTGCGTGGCGCAGTCGTAGAGGATCTTGTCGTAGATCTCGTCGGAGCAGACGATCAGGTTGTGTCGGCGGGCGATCTCCGTGAGGGAGCGGAGCATCTCCTCGGAGTAGACGGCGCCTGTCGGGTTGTTCGGGTTGATGATCACGATCGCCTTCGTACGATCGGTGATCTTCCGCTCGATGTCGGCGAGGTCGGGCATCCAGTCGGCCTGCTCGTCGCACCGGTAGTGCACGGCCGTGCCGCCCGCGAGGGATACGGATGCGGTCCACAGCGGATAATCCGGGGCCGGTACGAGCACCTCGTCGCCGTCGTCGAGCAGCGCCTGCATCGACATCTGGATCAGCTCGGAGACACCGTTGCCCAGGTAGATGTCCTCGACGTCCAGGTCGATGCCCTTGGTCTGGTAGTGCTGCATCACCGCGCGGCGCGCTGACAGCAGCCCCTTCGCGTCGCCGTAGCCGTGCGCGCTGCCGAGGTTGCGGAGGATGTCCTCGAGGATCTCGGGCGGGCACTCGAAGCCGAAGGCCGCGGGGTTGCCGGTGTTGAGCTTGAGGATGCGATGCCCTGCTGCCTCCAGACGCATTGCCTCCTCGAGTACCGGGCCCCGGATTTCGTAACAGACGTTTGCGAGCTTCGTCGACTGGATCACCTGCATGTCGGTGAGCTTACGGGCGCGTAAAGCTGATCGCTTCCTGTTTTGGACCCACTCGGCTGCCCGGGAGCGGCCACGAGCGCGTGGCGTGAATGTCCGGTTTGGCACTTCGGCCGGTGAGGGCCGCTTGCTCCCTTCGAAAGGGACGGCGGGACGGTCCGTACACCTGCGGTTTGCGCTGCGGGATTGGGAAGGGGGCGGATCGGTGTTGCCCTCGTCACCTTGCTGTCAGTGGGTGCGGCCTACCGTGGCGCCATGACTTTGCTGAGTTTTGACCGCTACTGCACCGAAATCGTCACGCAGACCGATCTGTTGAGATCCCGCATCGACGGCGCGGACCTCACGGCCCCGGTGCCCTCATGTCCGGGGTGGAACCTGGGACAGCTGCTGCGGCATGTCGGCGGCGGGTACCGCTGGGTCGAGACGATCGTACGGACCAGGGCTACGGCACCTCCCTTGGACGAGCAGCTGCGCGAGCTGTCCGGATGCACGGATGAGGACCGGCCGTGCTCGGCCCGTGGCTCGCCGAAGGCGCCGCGCAACTGGCGCAGACGCTGCGCGGCGCCGGGCTCTCGCCATCGACGCCGTCGACGAGTGGATGGCGCTCGGCTCGCTGCCGCAGATCTTCGAGTACCACCCGGAGAAGCGCGAGCTGCCCGGCCCGGGCCGCACGCTCCACTTCCACGCCACGGACACCGGGCCCCAGGCGGCGGCGGAGTGGCTGATGGACCTCACGGGCGACGCGATCGCCTGGCGCCGCGCGCACGAGAAGGCGGCGGTCGCGGTGCGCAGCCCGCTGACGGAGCTGCTGCTGGTGGTGTACGGGCGGCGGCCCGCACGGAGCGAGGGCATCGAGATCCTGGGCGATGCGGAGCTGCTCGACTTCTGGCTGGATCGGGTCCGGTTCGAGTGACCGGCGGTTCTTGGTTGACCGGCGGGTTCGGCTGACCGGCGGATCTCGGTTGACCGGCGGTTGTTCCGGTCAACCGGGGAATCGGCGGACGTAGCGCTTCTGCCAGGGGGTCTCGACGGCACGGGCGTCGTAGTTCTGCCGTACGAACTCCACGGCCCGATCGGCCGGCACCCCGTCGAGCACGGCGAGACAGGCCAGCGCAGTGCCGGTGCGCCCGCGGCCGCCGCCGCAGGCGATCTCGACGCGGCTGCCGTCGGCGCGGTGCCACGCCTCACCGAGGACGGCCCGGGCGTCGGCATGGCTGTTGGGCAGCCAGAAGTCCGGCCAGCGCAGCCAATGGGCTTCCCAGGGGACCTCGGGCGGCTGCTTGCCGAGCAGATGGACGGCGTACGTGGGCGTCGGTCCGGGTGGGAGCGGTCGGCGCAGGCCGCGGCCCCGGACGAGGCGTCCGGAGGGGAGGCGCAGGACGCCGGGATCGGTGGGTTGCCAGATCTCCGTCACGGGCACACCGTAGAGAACAGAACCCGGGCCGGACCAGTGCGGCCGGAGCGTAGGCCGACGGCTTTGGCGGCCGGGAGGGTTCGCGCCCGAGACCAGCAGCAGGTGCCGCACCCGCCCCGGCCACCGAGAAGGCGGCCGGGGCGTCGCGTTCGCTCAGGACTCCTCGCATTCCTTCCATGCGAGCCGGTAGATGGTGTTGATCTCACCGTCCGTCGAGTCCATCGTCATGAAGCTCGTCGTCTGCTTCGGATCCGAGGTTCCAGCATTGACCCGGACTTCGGTGTTGATGTTGAAGTTGCGCTTCACCCCGCACGGCGCCCATACCAGTTGACCCCATTCCGTGGAGTCGCTCGCCTGCCAGTTGTCGTCGAGCGGGCCCTTGAAGGGGTGATTTCGCGCCGCCGTGTCCGGTGAGCCCTGGAAGTAGTACGACGCTTTCTGGGTGGCAGCGGCGCCGGGTTGCAGGCTCGCGAAGCCGCGGTAATCCACGCTGGCGATCGCGTACGTGAAGCCCTGCGGGACGTGCACGACGAGGTTGAGCTGGCAGTTCTTCCGGTAGTCGGTCGGCCCTGCGCCGACGCCGACCTTCGCGAGGTACTCGCTGTACGTCACGGTGAAGGCGGTGTTGTCCTCGGACACGGCCACAGCGGCGGTCCCTGGGCTACACCCCGATCCGTTCACCGTCGCGATGTCGATGGTGATTTTTTCCGGGGGCGCGATTCTGACTGCGGAAGCGTCTTGTGCGGCAAGCAGCGAAGCGAGAAATGCCGCTGTCGCGCCGCCCGCGATAAGTGTACGAGACATGGTTCTCCCATCGGGGAAATATGAGGGGTTCACCCGGAGACAAGTCCATAGAAGTGCATGGACATGTCAACTCTTCAAATAGTTCTGAGTGCTTTTCGAAGAGCCGGATCGAGGGGAATAGTAGGGACCAGTGCAGGGGTTGAACAGGGCCGTTATCGGCCGCGGTCGAGGGGGGCCTGAAGTAGGCGGAAGGCCCCGGAGAGCGCTGCGGTGCTCTCCGGGGCCTTGTGCAACTGCCCTGTGCAGGCTGCTGAGCTGTCAGACGTTGCTGCAGACGCTGCCGAAGGCAGGGTTGAGCAGGGCAATCACACTGACCGTGTTGCCGCAGGCGTTGAGGGGAACGTGGACCGGAACCTGAATCACGTTGCCGCTGAGTACGCCCGGGGAGTCGGCGGCGGCACCCTCTGCACCCGCGTCGGCCATGGCGGGCGCGGCGCCGCCCAGGGCCATGATGACGCCCGCGGCGACGGTTGCAACCTTCTTGTACTTCATTTCGATCCTTTCGGCAGCGGTGTCATGTGCATGCGCGACCTTTGCGCTGCGCAGCCAGTCTCCTGTTGGTGAACACCTCTGCACACTTGTAACGATTGGATTCCCGTAAAGAAACCTCAACAAGGCTGCCGGCTCGGAAAGTCACTCGTATGCAGCACGCGTTTGTCGAACTGTCGAGAGGATTCCCAGGATTTCGCACGATCGGCTCCAGGTGCATATTTCCATTTGCTGAAAAGTTCAGCACTCTGGGGCACGCCCGTCACCGCTGCGGGATTACTGGTTCTGTGTTCCGTTACCCGACAGGACGGGGATGTCGCTCAGGATGTGCGACAGCGGTTCGTCGCCCTTGACCTGGGTGGAGTTCTCGGTGCACTGCTGGTTCTGCGGGGCCGAGAGGACGGGGATGTCCTGGACCGAGACCGGCACGACGCCGACGAGGGAGCCGGCGTCGGCCTTGGCGGGAAGACCGAGGCAGGGCTTGTTCAGCGAGCCCTGGATGAGGCCGATCTGCGGGCTCATGGCACCGCTGGTGCTGGAGTTGCCGAAGCTCTGAAGGGCGTTGTTGCCGCTGGTCGACGTGGTGCCACCGTCGTCGCCGATGGCCATGGCCTGCGGTGCCATCGCGGCGCCGGCGCCAACCATTGAAGCGGTAACCATCGCGGCAGTCAGAATCTTCTTGATCACTTTTTGTCCCTCTTCGCTTTGAACGGCCGATCGTGGATCAGGCTGATCAACCACGTCCTGACGAATTTGGTTCCGTGCCTTCACCCGAATGCCGTATCGCGCGGGTGGGCACCCATGCGCTATATCGGCGGAGGGCGTTCTTGCGGCCCTCCGCCGATGGCGCAGATCGTCGTGCCCGGGTGTGCCATGCCAGTAGGAAGCACGGCTGCCCCACGACACAATGCGCCGTCGGCTGGAGGCGTGCACCCGGAGCGGATACCATCCGCGGTCTGCGTGTTCATTTCACCATGGCTCAATGATCTACAGGGACCGGTTTCACCCGTTTGCCGAATGGACTTCGGCGGTCATTCGGCATTCTGGATTGAGGCACACTGAGGCCCCCAGTTAGCAATCGGAGCGGGTGAAACCATATGACAATTACAGCGACCGGACCGGTATCCGTCGGCCATGGGAGAAGGCGACGGGCTGTCGAGAGCGAAGTCGGTGGCAGTCGTGGCTTCGCGTGGCTTTTGGTGATCACGGGTGCTGCGGGGCTGCTGGCTTCGTGGGTCATCACGATCGACAAGTTCAAGCTGCTTGAGGATCCGTCGTTCACGCCGGGGTGCAGTCTGAATCCGGTGGTGTCCTGCGGGAACATCATGAAGAGCGAGCAGGCGTCGGCGTTCGGGTTTCCGAATCCGATGCTGGGGCTGGTGGCGTACGCGATGGTGATCGCGATCGGTGTCGCGCTGTTGGCGGGTGCGCGTTACCGGCGCTGGTACTGGCTGGGGCTCAACGCCGGCTGTCTGTTCGGCGTCGGCTTCTGCACGTGGCTGCAGTACCAGTCGCTGTACAGCATCAACGCGTTGTGCCTGTGGTGCTCGCTGGCCTGGGTCGCCACCATCGTGATGTTCTGCTACGTCACTCTGCACAACATCGAGCACCGGATCATCAAGGTCCCCGAAGGGCTGCGCAAGGGGCTGCTGGAGTTCCACTGGATGCCCCCGGTGCTGTGGACCGGCATCATCGGGATGCTCATCCTGACCCGCTGGTGGGACTTCTGGACCAGCTGACGGGCGCCGAGGGCGTTGTCAGTGCTCTGACTTAGGCTTCATGACGTGGAGCCCGACCTCTTTACCGCCGCCGCGGAAGAACGCCAGGAGAAGGACCCGTCCGCCAGCCCCCTGGCCGTCCGGATGCGCCCGCGCACCCTCGATGAAGTCGTCGGCCAGCAGCATCTGCTGAAGCCCGGATCGCCGCTGCGCCGGCTCGTCGGCGAGGGCGGCGGCGGCCCCGCCGGACCCTCCTCGGTGATCCTCTGGGGCCCGCCAGGCATCGGCAAGACGACCCTCGCGTACGTCGTCTCCAAGGCGACCAACAAACGCTTCGTGGAGCTCTCCGCGATCACCGCGGGTGTCAAGGAGGTACGGGCGGTCATCGACGGCGCCCGCCGGGCCGCGGGCGGCTTCGGCAAGGAGACCGTCCTCTTCCTCGACGAGATCCACCGCTTCTCCAAGGCCCAGCAGGACTCGCTGCTGCCCGCCGTGGAGAACCGCTGGGTGACGCTGATCGCCGCCACCACCGAGAATCCGTACTTCTCGATCATCTCCCCCCTGCTTTCCCGCTCCCTGCTGCTCACGCTGGAGTCGCTGACCGACGAGGACCTGAGCGCACTGCTGCACCGGGCGCTCACCGAGGAGCGGGGACTCGGCGGTGCCGTCACCCTCCCCGAGGACTCCGAGGCGCATCTGCTGCGGATCTCGGGCGGCGACGCCCGCCGGGCGCTGACTGCCCTGGAGGCGGCCGCGGGAGCCGCGATGGACAAGAGCGAGAAGGAGATCAGCCTCCAGACCCTGGAGGAGACCGTCGACCGCGCGGCGGTGAAGTACGACCGTGACGGCGATCAGCACTACGACGTGGCGAGCGCCCTGATCAAGTCCATCCGCGGCTCCGACGTGGACGCCGCGCTGCACTATCTGGCCCGCATGATCGAGGCGGGGGAGGACCCGCGGTTCATCGCTCGCCGGCTGATGATCTCGGCGAGCGAGGACATCGGTCTCGCCGACCCGACGGCGCTGCCCACCGCGGTCGCGGCCGCCCAGGCCGTGGCCATGATCGGCTTCCCCGAGGCCGCGCTCACCCTCAGCCACGCCACCATCGCACTCGCGCTCGCCCCCAAGTCGAACGCCGTGACCACGGCGATAGGCGCGGCGCTCGCCGATGTGCGGGCCGGGCTGGCGGGCCCCGTCCCGCCGCATGTGCGCGACGGCCACTACAAGGGCGCGGCCAAGCTCGGCCACGCCCAGGGGTACGTCTATCCGCACGATGTGCCCGGTGCTATCGCCGCCCAGCAGTACGCCCCGGACGCGGTGCAGGGCAAGCGCTACTACGAGCCCACGCGGTATGGCGCCGAGGCGCGGTACGCCGATGTGGTCGAGAAGGTCCGTGAGCGGCTGCGCGGGGATTGATCCGCGCCACGGCCCGCCGGAGCGCGCACCCGGCGCGGCCTCAGCGCGTCGCGGGCTCTGTGCGGCGCGGCCTCAGCGCGACGCGGCCTCGAACAGCGCGTGCATGGCCCGGCGCAGCTCGGTGACGTCCCGCACCGGCGTGGCGAAGTCGAAGCGCGCGTCGAAGCACCGCTTGCCGGTGAATCGCACCCGCAGTCCGAACCGGTCCAGCGCCAGCGGCACCGCCCGCTGCCCGTTCGCGCACTCCCCCTCCGCACTCCCCCTGGGGGCACCTCCCAGCGGTAGCTGGGGGACTTCGGCCGGAGGGACCCGCATCTTGCTTCGTTTGCCGAGCAGCCGGCACAGCCCCTGTACCTGCTCGCTGTGTGCGGAGTGCAGATGCTGCAGCAGCTCCGTCTCGTGCGCGAAGAGCGGATCGGCCGATGCCCGCGCGAACTCCTTCGGCTCGACGCTGTCGGCACCCCACAGATCGTCGACGCACGCCTCGCCGACCTCGAGCCGCACCATCATCCGCCCGGGCTCGGCCAGCCCGGGCACGCAGGTCAGCCAGCCGGAGACCCAGGCGCGCCCGCGGATACGATTGGGCACGGAGACCGGCGCGACATCGGTGATCTCCAGCACAGCGGACAGCTCGTCGTCCTGCGCGTGCGTGGCGGCGCGTACGGCCGGCGAGTCCGCGGGGAAGAGCAGGAACACCTCTCCGTCCGGACCCATGGCCCGGGCCTGCGGTGTCAGCTGCTCGGGACGTGCCACCTCCACCCCCGGGATGAGCAGTACCGCGGAGGATGTACTCTGTACGAGAGTTCGTGTGCGCTCGGCTGCTGACGGCATCCGAGCGATTTCAAGCCCGCTGGGACGCGGCTGACCATGAGCTGATCGGACCTCCGTCGCCTCGATGCTCTGTGCAGCGTCGACGTTCTTTGTGCTGTCCGTGATGCGCTTGGTGTTCCCAGGGCGAGACATGCGATCTCCTTGAGTAAGGTGAGCCTAACCTACAACGGAGGTCTGGAGAACGTGCCTAACCAGTCGCGTCCCAAGGTCAAGAAGTCTCGTGCGCTCGGTATCGCACTGACGCCGAAGGCCGTCAAGTACTTCGAAGCCCGTCCCTACCCGCCGGGCGAGCACGGCCGTGGCCGCAAGCAGAACTCGGACTACAAGGTCCGTCTGCTCGAGAAGCAGCGCCTGCGCGCGCAGTACGACATCAGCGAGCGCCAGATGGCGCGCGCCTACGACCGCGCCAAGAAGGCCGAGGGCAAGACGGGCGAGGCGCTGGTCGTCGAGCTCGAGCGCCGTCTCGACGCCCTGGTCCTGCGTTCGGGCATCGCCCGCACCATCTACCAGGCCCGTCAGATGGTCGTCCACGGCCACATCGAGGTCAACGGCGGCAAGGTAGACAAGCCGTCCTTCCGCGTCCGTCCCGACGACGTCGTGATGGTCCGCGAGCGCTCCCGCGAGAAGAGCCTCTTCCAGGTCGCGCGTGAGGGTGGCTTCGCCGCCGACGGCGAGACCCCGCGCTACCTGCAGGTCAACCTGAAGGCCCTGGCGTTCCGCCTGGACCGTGATCCGCAGCGTAAGGAAGTTCCGGTCATCTGCGACGAGCAGCTGGTCGTCGAGTACTACGCCCGCTGATCAAGGCGTAGCTCACAGCGCTTCAGCCCGCCGCTTCCCCGCCCTTACCGGTGGGGGAGCCGGCGGGCTCTCGCGTTTCCAGGTCGAGGGGTGAGCCGGACGCCGTCGCGGTATCGATTGACGCCGCCCGCTCCGGCGACGGTGCTCCGTACAATCACCTTGCGTGACTCCTCTCGTCCCCGGCCGTAATGCGGTATGGGGTGCGACCCCGGGCGCGATAGGGTCGGAGGACGATTTTCGAGGTATCCATCGACGAACAGAGAGCGGTGCAGAGTGACCGGTGGAGAGGTTGCCGGGATCCTGGTGGCCGTGTTCTGGGCGATCTTGGTCTCCTTCCTCGCCGTGGTGCTGGTGAGGCTGGCACAGACGCTCAGGGCGACCACCAAACTCGTGGCGGACGTGACCGAGCAGGCAGTGCCGCTGCTTGCCGACGCCTCCGCGACGGTGCGCTCCGCACAGAACCAGCTCGACCGGGTCGACGCCATCGCGACGGACGTCCAGGAGGTCACCTCCAATGCCTCCGCGCTTTCCACGACGGTCGCCTCGACCTTCGGCGGCCCACTGGTCAAGGTCGCCGCATTCGGGTACGGCGTACGCCGGGCCATGAGCCGCAAGAGCGAGGACGCGCCCGCGCCGTCCCGTCGCACGGTGGTCGTCGGCCGCACGGTGCCCGCTCCCCGACGCAAGAAGCGGAAAGGCTGAGGCACGATGTTCCGCCGCACGTTCTGGTTCACCGCAGGTGCCGCAGCCGGTGTCTGGGCCACCACCAAGGTCAACCGCAAGCTGAAGCAGCTGACCCCCGAGAGCCTCGCCGCGCAGGCCGCGAACAAGGCGATCGACGCGGGCCACAAGCTCAAGGACTTCGCACTCGACGTCAGGTCCGGCATGGTCAAGCGCGAGGCCGAACTGGGTGAAGCGCTCGGCCTGCAGGCAGCCGCCGACCGCGAACTGCCCGCGCAGCGGCGCCCTGCCGCGATCGACTACCCCAAGCACCCCCACAACAAGCACTCCTACAACTCGTACAACCGGAATGAGGACCACTGATGGAGTCGGCTGAAATTCGCCGCCGCTGGCTGAGCTTCTTCGAGGAGCGCGGGCACACCGTCGTGCCTTCGGCGTCGCTCATCGCGGACGACCCGACTCTGCTGCTGGTCAACGCGGGCATGGTCCCGTTCAAGCCGTACTTCCTCGGCGAGGCCAAGCCGCCGGCCCCGCGCGCCACCAGCGTGCAGAAGTGTGTCCGTACGCCGGACATCGAAGAGGTCGGCAAGACCACCCGCCACGGCACGTTCTTCCAGATGTGCGGCAACTTCTCCTTCGGCGACTACTTCAAGGAAGGCGCCATCAAGTACGCCTGGGAGCTGCTTACCAGCTCCGTGGCGGACGGTGGCTACGGCCTCGACCCCGAGCGCCTGTGGATCACGGTCTACAAGGAGGACGACGAGGCCGAGCAGATCTGGCGCGACGTGATCGGCGTGCCCCCTGAGCGCATCCAGCGTCTGGGCATGGGGCCCAACTTCTGGTCGATGGGCGTCCCCGGACCCTGCGGACCCTGCTCCGAGATCAACTACGACCGCGGCCCGGAGTTCGGCGAAGAGGGCGGCCCTGCCGTCAACGACGAGCGATACGTGGAGATCTGGAACCTGGTCTTCATGCAGTACGAGCGCGGTGCCGGCGAGGGTAAGGAGGACTTCCCGATCCTTGGCGAGCTGCCGTCGAAGAACATCGACACGGGCCTCGGCCTCGAGCGCCTCGCGATGATCCTGCAGGGCGTACAGAACATGTACGAGACCGACACCCTGCGCGTCGTCATGGACAAGGCCACCGAGCTGACCGGCGTGCGCTACGGCGCCGAGCATGGCTCGGACGTCTCGATGCGAGTGGTCGCCGACCACATCCGCACCTCCGTGATGCTCATCGGCGACGGCGTCACCCCCGGCAACGAGGGCCGTGGCTACGTGCTGCGCCGCATCATGCGCCGCGCCATCCGCAATATGCGCCTCCTGGGCGCCACCGAGCCCGTCGTCGCCGAGCTGGTCGACGTGGTCATCAAGACCATGGGCGAGCAGTACCCGGAGCTGATCACCGACCGCAAGCGGATCGAGGCCGTGGCCCTCGCCGAGGAGGCCGCGTTCCTCAAGACGCTGAAGGCCGGCACCAACATCCTCGACACCGCCATCACCGAGACCAAGTCCGGCGGCGGCAAGGTACTCGCCGGCGACAAGGCCTTCCTGCTCCACGACACCTGGGGCTTCCCGATCGACCTCACCCTGGAGATGGCCGCCGAGCAGGGCCTCTCAGTGGACGAGGACGGCTTCCGCCGCCTGATGAAGCAGCAGCGGGAGCAGGCCAAGGCCGACGCCAGGGCCAAGAAGACCGGCCACGCCGACGTGTCCGCCTACCGGCTCGTCGCCGACCAGTCCGGCATCACCGAGTTCACCGGCTACACCCACACCGAGGGCGAGTCGACCATCGTCGGCCTGCTGGTCGACGGCATGCCGTCGCCGGCGGCCTCCGAGGGCGACGAGGTCGAGGTAGTCCTCGACCGCACCCCCTTCTACGCCGAGGGCGGCGGCCAGCTCGCCGACCAGGGCCGCATCAAGCTCGACACGGGCGCCGTCATCCAGGTCCGCGATGTGCAGCAGCCGGTCCCGGGCGTCTCCGTCCACAAGGGCTCGGTACAGGTCGGCGAGGTGACCGTCGGCGCTTCTGCCTACGCCGCCATCGATATCAAACGCCGCCGCGCCATCGCCCGCGCCCACAGCGCCACGCACCTCACCCACCAGGCGCTGCGCGACGCCCTCGGTCCGACGGCCGCCCAGGCCGGCTCGGAGAACTCGCCAGGCCGCTTCCGCTTCGACTTCGGCTCGCCCGCCGCCGTACCCGGCACGGTCCTCACCGACGTCGAGCAGAAGATCAATGAAGTCCTCGCCCGGGAACTCGACGTACAGGCCGAGATCATGAGCATCGACGAGGCCAAGAAGCAGGGCGCCATCGCCGAGTTCGGCGAGAAGTACGGCGAGCGGGTGCGCGTCGTCACCATCGGCGACTTCTCCAAGGAGCTGTGCGGCGGCACGCATGTGCACAACACCGCCCAGCTGGGCCTGGTGAAGCTGCTCGGAGAGTCCTCGATCGGCTCCGGTGTGCGCCGTATCGAAGCCCTCGTCGGCGTCGACGCCTACAACTTCCTCGCCAGGGAGCACACGGTCGTCGCCCAGCTCCAGGAGCTGGTCAAGGGCCGTCCCGAGGAGCTCCCCGAGAAGATCTCCGGCATGCTCGCCAAGCTGAAGGACGCCGAGAAGGAGATCGAGAAGTTCCGCGCGGAGAAGGTGCTCGCCGCCGCCGCCGGTCTTGCCTCGGGCGCCAAGGACGTACGGGGCGTGGCCCTGGTCACCGGCCAGGTACCGGACGGCACCGCCGCCGACGACCTGCGCAAGCTGGTCCTCGACGTCCGTGGCCGCATCCCGGGCGACCGTCCGGCGGTCGTGGCCCTGTTCACGGTGGCGGGCGGCCGACCGCTGACCGTCATCGCCACCAACGAGGCCGCCCGCGAGCGTGGTCTCAAGGCCGGCGACCTGGTCCGTGCCGCCGCCAAGACCCTCGGCGGCGGCGGTGGCGGCAAGCCGGACGTCGCCCAGGGCGGCGGCCAGAACCCGGACGCCATCGGCGATGCTGTCGCCGCCGTGGAGCGTCTCGTCGCCGAGACGGCCTGACGCCGTGCGCCGTGGACGCCGCCTCGCGCTCGATGTCGGGGACGCCCGCATCGGGGTCGCCTCGTGCGACCCCGACGGGGTCCTCGCCACTCCGGTCGAGACCGTGCCGGGACGCGACGTCCCGGCCGCCCACCGGCGGCTGAAGCAACTGGTCGAGGAGTACGAACCGATCGAGGTCGTCGTCGGCCTGCCCCGCTCGCTCAGCGGCGGGGAAGGCCCGGCCGCGGTCAAGATCCGCGGCTTCGCCCAGGAGTTCGCGCGCGGCATCGCCCCTGTTCCGGTCCGACTGGTCGACGAGAGGATGACCACAGTGACGGCCAGTCAGGGGCTGCGCGCTTCGGGCGTGAAGTCCAAAAAGGGCCGTTCCGTCATCGACCAGGCTGCCGCTGTGGTGATCCTGCAGAACGCTCTGGAGTCCGAACGGGCGTCAGGTGCCGCTCCGGGCGAGGGCGTCGAAGTGGTTGTCTGATCGCGATACGGTAACGTTCCGCGCGATGCGGCGGTGTTCGAACAGTTGCCGCACAGCAAAGAGGCTGACCCGTTCTGCGTCTGCCTCGCGGCCCTAGGGGATCGATGACTGAGTATGGGCGGGGCCCCGGCTCCGAACCGTGGCATCCCGAGGACCCTTTGTACGGGGACCAGGGATGGGGAGGACAGCAGGCCGCAGCCGGCGACACTCCGTACGGCGGTCAGCCGCAGCAGCAGTACCCGCAGCAGTACGGCACCCAGCACGACCCGTACCAGCAGCAGTACAACGAGCAACAGCAACATTACAACCAGCAACAATTGCAGTACAACCAGCAACAACAGCAGTACAACCAGCAGCAGTACAACGGCGGCTGGGACACCGGCCAGCAGGCGGCCATGCCGTACGGAGCCAATCCGGCCGACACGTACGGCGGCCGGGAGCCCGGCTATGGCGGCGAGAGCGGCGACTACTACGCCACGCCCGAGGCCTTCCCGCCGCCTCGGCCCCCGGGCCGCCGTCAGCCGGAGCCCGATCCCGGGCCCGAGTCCACGACCGACTGGGATGCCGAGGCGCCCCAGGAGGAGACCCACCCCTTCTTCACCGGCGACGACGGCCGGGACGACGACGGCCAGGACGACGACGACCCGCGCGAGACGCGCCGGGGCGGCGGCCGTGAGCGCCGCGGAAAGACCAAGAAGAAGAGCAAGAACGGCTGCGCTTGCCTGGTCGTCGCGCTGGTGCTCGCCGGCGGCCTCGGCGGCGTCGGCTACTTCGGCTACCAGTTCTGGCAGGGCCAGTTCGGCGCGGCAGCCGAGGACTTCACGGGCGCCGGAAGCGGCTCGGCCGAGGTCGAGATCCCCAAGGGGGCGGGCCTCGGCGAGATCGGCGCCATCCTCAAGGAGGCCGGTGTCGTCAAGAGCACGGACGCGTTCGTCTCGGCGGCCAACAACAATCCCGAGGGCAAGTCCATTCAGGCGGGCGTCTACAGCCTTGCCAAGGGCCAGTCCGCGGCCAATGCCGTCGAGGCGATGCTGAATCCGGCGAGCCGCAGTGCACTTGTCCTCTTCCCGGGCATGCGCAACGCCCAGGTCTACGAGGCCATGGACAAGCGGCTGGAACTGGCGCCGGGTACCACCAAGGGCGTCGCCAAGCAGCAGGCGAAGAGCCTCGGCCTGCCGGACTGGGCCTACGACAACTCGAAGGTCAGGGACCCGCTGGAGGGCTTCCTCTATCCCTCGAACTACCCGATGGCGAAGGGCACGAAGCCTGAGGACGTCCTCAAGAAGATGGTCGCCCGCGCGAACGCCGAGTATGCCAAGTTCGACTTCAAGGCCGAGGCCTCCAAACGCGGACTCAAGTCCCCGCTGGAACTCATCACCGTCGCGAGCCTCGTCCAGGCAGAAGGTATGACGCATGACGACTTCAAGAAAATGGCGGCGGTCGTCTACAACCGTCTGAAGCCGAGCAATACGGTGACGAACCAGAAGCTCGAGTTCGACTCGACGTATAACTACCTGAAGAACCAGAGCAAGATCGACATCTCCACCACGGAGATCCGGAACTTTGACGACCCGTACAACACGTACTTCTACAAGGGCCTGCCGCCGGGTGCGATCGGCAACCCGGGTGGGGACGCCCTGAACGCGGCGATGTCTCCGGACGACGGCGCCTGGATGTTCTTCATCTCCATCGACGGCAAGACCACCAAGTTCACCAAGACGCTGTCCGAGCACGAGAAGCTGGTGAATGAGTTCAACCAGCAACGGCGAAAGGGTGGGTGAGCCTGAGCGTCGGCGCGGGTGAGGGACACCGCCTTCGCAGAGGACGCCTGCCGGCTGCCGACCGGCAACGGGCAGCGCACGATGGCGATCTGGCGCGACCTCGCCAACGGAGCTCTTGGCTTCGCCGGTACCCGGAACACTGCCGTCGCTCTCGGCGCAGGCATCCGCAAGGCCCGCCGCATGCCGGCGTCGGTCAGAACAGTCCCCGCCCAGGGCGACCGAGAGCGCCACATCCAGCAGGATCTGGCCCGGATCATGCACTGCCCGCGGCTTGCGCCACGGTTGAGCGCCGCCGGTATCGCACCATCCAGGCCGGATTTACGGACCGTCTCGGTCAGCAGCAACGATCCCTCCTGCCCAACCACCGGCGGCCGGCGCCCCTCGATGCGAACGCGCGGGTACAACCCGATACTCTTCTTCACCTGGGAAGTGCCTCTTTCACCGCCACGTCCAGGACCCTCAGCGAGTCCTATCGTTGCAGGTCAGGGGTTTTTCTGTTTCCTCGATCACCTACCGGACAGCCCGCCTGGTGAAAGACCGAGGTTGACGAAGCCAAGGTTTCAAGCGGATGGGAGACAGCCGGTGGTCTGCAGGCAGACTGGTCCTCGTCGGGCGGCGGTTCTCGGATCGCCGATCGCCCACTCGCTCTCCCCGGTGCTGCACCGCGCCGCCTATGCGGAACTCGGCCTCGCCAACTGGTCGTACGACCGTTTCGAGGTGGACGAGGCAGGGCTCCCGGGATTCCTGGAGGGGCTCGACGGCTCCTGGGCCGGGCTGTCGCTCACCATGCCGCTCAAGCGCGCGATCCTGCCGCTGCTCGACGGCATCAGCGACACCGCGGCCTCGGTCGAAGCCGTCAACACCGTTGTCTTCACCGAGGACGGCCGCCGCGTCGGCGACAACACCGACATCCCTGGCATGATCGCCGCACTGCGCGAGCGGGGCGTGGACAAGGTCGAATCGGCCGCTGTGCTGGGCGCGGGCGCGACAGCTTCGTCCGCTCTCGCCGCGCTCTCGCGGATCTGTGCGGGGCCTGTCACCGCCTTTGTACGCAGTGCCGCCCGGGCCGAGGAGATGCGGGGCTGGGGCGAGCGGCTCGGCGTCGACGTGCACATCGCCGACTGGGCGGAGGCCGACGTGGCGCTGCGTGCGCCGCTGGTCATCGCCACCACTCCGGCCGGTGCCACCGACGAGCTGGCGCACGCCGTACCGAACCGCCCCGGGACGCTCTTCGACGTGCTTTACGACCCCTGGCCGACCGCACTCGCCGCCGCCTGGTCGCGGCGCGACGGGGATGTCGTCGGCGGCCTCGACCTCCTGGTCCACCAGGCGGTGCTCCAGGTCGAGCAGATGACGGGGCGGACCCCCGCGCCGCTCGCGGCCATGCGGGCCGCCGGGGAGAAGGCGCTGACCAGCGGCGGAACCGCGTGAATCTCGCGGGGGGCGCCGTGGAGGCCATCGTCAAGTTCCTTCTGCGCACGGTGCCCCTCCAGGTGTACGCCGGACTGGCCGTCGGCATCGTCCTGATCGTGCTGCTGGTGAGGCTGAGGCGGGCTCGGACGTCCGGCTGATGGACCGGAGACCAGGTCACGGCTCCGGACGTGGGAGGATCGAGTCAGGCGTGCCAGGGCCGCGCACCCGGTCGCGCCGTCGCAGTTCCAGGCGCGAGCAGGAGGAGCACCGTTGAGCAGGTTGCGTTGGCTGACGGCGGGGGAGTCGCACGGCCCCGCACTGGTGGCGACGCTGGAGGGTCTTCCCGCCGGTGTGCCGATCACCACGGAGATGGTGGCGGACCACCTTGCCCGGCGGCGCCTCGGCTATGGGCGCGGCGCACGGATGAAGTTCGAGCGTGACGAGGTGACCTTCCTCGGCGGTGTACGGCACGGGCTGACCATGGGGTCGCCGGTCGCGGTGATGGTGGGCAACACCGAGTGGCCGAAGTGGGAGAAGGTCATGGCGGCCGACCCGGTCGACCCCGACGAGCTCGCGCAGCTGGCCCGTAACGCCCCGCTGACCCGCCCGCGGCCCGGTCACGCCGACCTGGCGGGCATGCAGAAGTACGCACTCGACGAAGCCCGGCCGATCCTGGAGCGGGCCAGCGCCCGCGAGACGGCCGCGCGCGTCGCGCTCGGCGCGGTCGCCCGCTCGTACCTCAAGGAGACGACGGGCATCGAGATCGTCTCCCATGTCGTCGAGCTGGCGGCGGCGAAGGCTCCGTACGGCGTCTACCCCAAGCCCTCCGACGAGGCGAAGCTCGACGCCGACCCGGTGCGCTGCCTGGACGCGGACGCGTCGAAGGCGATGGTCGCGGAGATCGACCAGGCCCACAAGGACGGCGACACCCTTGGTGGTGTGGTCGAGGTGCTGGCGTACGGAGTGCCGGTCGGCCTCGGCTCGCACGTGCACTGGGACCGCAGGCTCGACGCCCGCCTCGCCGCCGCGCTCATGGGCATCCAGGCGATCAAGGGCGTCGAGGTCGGCGACGGTTTCGACCTCGCGCGGGTGCCCGGATCGAAGGCGCACGACGAGATCGTGCCGACCCCGGACGGGATCCGCCGCGCCTCCGGCCACTCCGGCGGCACCGAGGGCGGCATGTCGACGGGTGAGCTGCTGCGGGTACGGGCCGCGATGAAGCCGATCGCGACCGTGCCGCGCGCGCTGGCCACTGTCGACGTCGCCACCGGCGAGGTCGCGGCAGCCCACCACCAGCGTTCCGACGTGTGTGCCGTCCCGGCCGCGGGGATCGTCGCCGAGGCGATGGTCGCGCTCGTGCTCGCGGACGCGGTCGCCGAGAAGTTCGGCGGCGACAGCGTGACCGAGACCAGCCGCAATGTGCGGTCCTACCTCGACAGCCTGCACATCCGGTGAACGCGCCGCTGACGCCGCTGATCGTCCTGGTCGGGCCCATGGGCTCGGGAAAGTCCACCGTCGGCGAGCTGCTCGCCGAGCGGCTCGGCGTGTCCTACCGGGACACCGACGCCGACATCGTCGCGGCCCAGCGCCGGGAGATCGCGGACATCTTCGTCGACGAGGGCGAACTGTACTTCCGTGAGCTCGAAAGGCAGGCCGTACGAGTCGCGGTCGCCGAGCACCCGGGCGTGCTCGCCCTCGGCGGCGGCGCCATCCTCGACGACTCGACCCGCGAGCTGCTGGCCGGGCTTCCCGTCGTCTATCTCTCGCTGGATGTGGAGGAGGCGGTCAGGCGGGTCGGCCTCAACCAGGCGCGCCCGCTGCTCGCCGTCAATCCCCGCCGCCAGTGGCGGGAGCTGATGGACGCACGCCGCCACCTGTACACCGAAGTCGCCCGCGTTGTCGTCGCCACGGACGACCGCACCCCCGAAGAGGTCGCCCAAGCGGTCCTCGACGCCCTGAAGCTGGAGAAGCAGGCATGACGGACCAGGCTGTGACCCGTATCCAGGTCGGCGGTACGGAAGGCTCCGATCCGTACGAGGTGCTGGTCGGTCGGCAGCTGCTCGGCGAGCTTCCCGGGCTGATCGGCCGCGCCCAGAGGGTGGCGGTGCTGCACCCCGAGGCGCTGGCCGGCACCGGCGACGCGATCCGCGAGGACCTGGCTTCCCAGGGGTACGAGGCGATCGCGATCCAGCTGCCGAACGCCGAGGAGGCCAAGACCGTCGAAGTCGCGGCGTACTGCTGGAAGGCACTCGGCCAGACCGGCTTCACCCGTAGCGACGTCATCGTCGGCGTCGGCGGCGGCGCCACCACCGACGTCGCGGGCTTCGTGGCAGCGACCTGGCTGCGGGGCGTGCGCTGGATCGCCCTGCCGACGACCGTGCTCGGCATGGTCGACGCGGCCGTCGGTGGCAAGACCGGCATCAACACCGCCGAGGGCAAGAACCTCGTGGGCGCCTTCCACCCGCCCACCGGGGTGCTGTGCGATCTTGCCGCGCTGGACTCGCTGCCCGTCAACGACTACGTCAGCGGTATGGCCGAGATCATCAAGGCGGGCTTCATCGCCGACCCGGCGATCCTCGACCTGGTCGAGGCCGACCCGCAGGGCGCGCGCACTCCGGCCGGTCCGCACACCGCCGAGCTGATCGAGCGCTCGATCCGGGTGAAGGCAGAGGTCGTCTCCAACGACCTCAAGGAGTCCGGGCTGCGCGAGATCCTCAACTACGGGCACACGCTCGCCCATGCCATCGAGAAGAACGAGCGCTACAAGTGGCGGCACGGCGCGGCAGTCTCGGTCGGCATGGTCTTCGCCGCCGAACTGGGCCGTCTGGCAGGCCGGTTGGACGACGCGACCGCGGACCGGCACCGTTCCGTACTGGAGTCCGTCGGACTGCCGCTCACCTACCGTGGCGACCAGTGGCCGAAGCTCTTGGAGACCATGAAGGTCGACAAGAAGTCCCGCGGCAATCTGCTGCGCTTCATCGTGCTCGACGGCCTCGCCAAGCCGACCGTGCTGGAGGGCCCGGACCCGGCCGTGTTGCTCGCCGCGTACGGGGAGGTGGCCGCATGACCCGCCGGGTGCTCGTCCTCAACGGCCCCAACCTCGGGCGGCTCGGCTCCCGCGAGCCCGACGTCTACGGCGCGACCTCCTACGCGGGTCTGGTGGAGAACTGCCGGCAGCTCGGCAGGGAGCTCGGCTTCGACGTCGACGTACGCGAGACGAACGACGAGGGCGAGATGATCCGCTGGCTGCACGAGGCCGCCGACGGCTCAATTCCGGTCGTTCTCAACCCCGGTGCCTTCACGCACTATTCGTACGGGATGCGCGACGCGGCCGCCCAGCGGACCGCCCCGCTGATCGAGGTGCACATCTCGAATCCGTACACGCGTGAGACATTCCGGCATACTTCGGTGGTCGCGGCGGTCGCCAGCGGCACGGTCGCGGGCTTCGGCATCGGCTCGTACCGCCTCGCTCTGCGCGCCCTGGCCGAGGAACTGACGGGCTGACAGGGCACTTCGGTCCTTCCCCGGTCGTTCCCACGGGGGGCGGACGGGAAGGTACCGTTCGGTAGCAAGGCGGCCGAGTGCCGCCTGACATCGTCAGTCGTACGAGACGGAGTGGCACCGGATGCAGCACGCAGTGGGGGCTCCGCTGCCGCCGCCCCACGGACCGGGGCAGGGACCGGCCGGATGGACACACAGCGCGCAGCACCCGGGGCCGCCTTCCGCGGCTCCCGCCGGGCCGCCGCACCCGCAGGGCCAGCCGCCCGCCGGGCCGCCTCCTGGGCATCCGCCGCAGGGCCGGCTGCCCGCCGCTCCCGCGGGCCCTCCGCACTCGCAGAGTCCTCCACACGGCGGGCATCCCGCCCCCGGCTGGTCAGGGCCCGGCCCCCAGCACGCCTCCGCATCGGCATCCCGCGACACGACGGGACACATCCAGCTGCCGCCCGGCGGCCCGGTTCCCCTACCCGCCCCGCCGCCCGCCGACAGCGGTACCGGCGTTGCCACCCTCGCCGTTCTGCTGATCGGCCCGGCCGGCGCGGGCAAGACGACTGTGGCCCGGCACTGGGCCACCAGCCGCCGCGCCCCCACCGCGCACATCAGCCTCGACGACGTACGCGAATGGGTCTGTTCCGGCTTCGCCGACCCCCAGTCCGGCTGGAACGACCACTCCGAGGCGCAGTACCGCCTCGCCCGCCGCACCTGCGGCTTCGCCGCCCGCAACTTCCTGGCGAACGGCATCTCCTGCATCCTCGACGACGCGGTCTTCCCGGACCGGCCGGTCGTCGGTCTCGGCGGCTGGAAGCGCCATGTCGGCCCGGGCCTGCTGCCCGTCGTCCTGCTCCCCGGCCTCGAGATCGTGCTGGAGCGCAACGCCGAGCGCAGCGGCAACCGGCGCCTGTCGGACGAGGAAGTCGCCAGCATCCATGGCCGGATGGCCGGCTGGTACGGATCCGGGCTGCCGATAATCGACAACTCCAAGTACGACGTGGAGACCACGGCCCGGGTGCTCGACGACGTACTGGCCCGGTCCATCGCGAGCCCGCCGAGCTGGTAGCCGGGGCGGACGCTGCGATACGGCTGCCCGCCCCGCCCGTGCGCACCCCGGTCGGACGCGCTGACCAGGCCGAGCCGCGCCTACGCTCGTAGGCTCGTGACATGTCAGAGGTGTATGGGATCCGCCGCGACCGGCTGCGCGACCGGTGCGCGGCCACCGGCAGCGCCGGGGTCCTGGTCTCGCGCCCCGCCAACGTCCGCTATCTCGCGGGCGGCGCGCCACCCGGCGCCGTGCTGCTGCTCGGCCCCGGCGAAGACAACCTGCTCTGCCCCCGTACACCCACCGGCGACCCCGCCGACGGCCGTCCCGACGAGCAGCTGCGGCTGACCGTCCTGCCGACCTCGGCCGGCGATCCGGCGGTCGCGGCAGCCGAGCTCGCGCGGACCGTCGGTGTGGAGTGCCTCGCCGTCGAGGAGCACCATCTGACCGTCGCGAGGCACCGGGCGGTAGGCTCGGTCGCTCCCCGGCTGCGTCTCGCCGACCTCGGCCTCGCCGTCGAGCAGCAGCGACTCGTCAAGGACGAGGAGGAGATCGCCTGCCTGCGGATCGCTGCCGAGATCACCGACCAGGCCCTCGGCGAACTGCTGGAGTCGATCCTGGTGGGCCGTACCGAACGGCATCTCGCCCTGGAGCTGGAGCGCCGGCTCGTCGACCACGGCGCCGAAGGCCCGGCCTTCCCGACCTCGGTCGCCACCGGACCCAACTCGGGCCGCGGCGGCCACCGTCCCACCGACCGCCGGGTCGAGGAGGGGGATTTCCTCGCCGTCTGCGTGGGCGCCAACTACCGGGGCTACCGCTGCGAGATCGGCCGTACGTTTGTGATCGGGACGACCCCGGCGGACTGGCAGATCGAGCTGTACGACATTGTCTTCACCGCTCAGCGGGCCGCCCGGGAGTCTCTCTCACCGGGCGCCGCGTACCGCGATGTGGACCATGCGGCCCGCCAGATCCTGGACGCCGCGGGCCATGGCGAGGGACTCCCGCCGCTCACCGGGCACGGCGTCGGGCTCGAAATCGACGAGGACCCGAAGCTGGCCCCTGCGGCCATGGGTAAACTGGACGCTTGTGTGCCGGTCACCGTCGAACCGGGGGTCCACCTCCCGGGGCGGGGCGGTGTCCGGATCGATGACACGCTCGTCGTGCGCCAGGAGGCGGACGGCGGACCCGAGCTACTCACCATCACGACCAAGGAGCTACTCGCGCTCTAGCTCAGCTGAGCGCGCGTCCTCGGTCGTCCACCAGCGTCAGTCCAGGAGATTCCGCAACCGTGGCTTCCACGAACGACCTCAAGAACGGCATGGTGCTCAAGCTCGACGGAGGCCAGCTCTGGTCCGTCGTCGAGTTCCAGCACGTCAAGCCCGGCAAGGGCCCTGCCTTTGTGCGCACCAAGCTCAAGAACGTGCTCTCCGGCAAGGTCGTCGACAAGACCTTCAACGCCGGCGTGAAGGTCGAGACGGCCACCGTCGACCGCCGCGACATGCAGTTCTCGTACATGGACGGCGACTACTTCGTCTTCATGGACATGCAGACGTACGATCAGCTGCATATCGAGCGCAAGGCAGTCGGTGACGCCGCCAACTTCCTGATCGAGGGCTTCACCGCCAGCGTCGCCCAGCACGAGGGTGAGGTGCTCTATGTCGAGCTGCCCGCCGCCGTCGAGCTGACCATCCAGCACACGGACCCCGGCGTCCAGGGCGACCGCTCCACCGGTGGCACCAAGCCCGCCACGCTGGAGACCGGCTTCGAGATCGGTGTCCCGCTCTTCATCACCACCGGTGAGAAGATCAAGGTCGACACCCGCTCCGGTGAGTACCTCGGCCGGGTGAACAGCTAACCGTGGCTGCCCGGAACAAGGCCCGTAAGCGCGCCTTTCAGATCCTCTTCGAGGCCGACCAGCGCGGTACGTCCGTGCAGACGGTCCTCGCGGACTGGGTGCGGCACGCGCGGACCGACGACCGGCAGCCGCCGGTCGGCGAGTACACGATGGAGCTCGTCGAGGGGTACGCGCAGTACGCCGACCGGATCGACGACCTCATCGCCACCTACGCGGTCGGCTGGACCCTCGACCGGATGCCGGTCGTCGACCGCAACATCATCCGGCTCGGCGCATACGAGCTGGTGTGGGTGGATGAGACCCCGGACGCGGTGGTGATCGACGAGGCGGTGCAGCTCGCCAAGGAGTTCTCCACCGACGAGTCCCCGTCGTTCGTGAACGGCCTGCTCGGCCGCTTCAAGGACCTCAAGCCGAGCCTGCGCCGCGACTAGCGCGCACCCGGCTCCACCAGGCCCGAAGCGGAAGACGAACAATCTTCCGCTTCGGGCCTGGTGCATGTCCGGGCCCCTGATGCCGTCGGCCGGCTCCACCGGAGCCGCCCCGAGGCCCGCCGCGCGGTCGATACGCAAAGGAGGGCGAACCCGCACATGGCGGGTTCGCCCTCCGACGTGACGTTTCTCCTGAAGTGGCGTCAGCCCTCTTCGTGGGAGACCGCGCGCCGCGCGTCCGCGTCCAGCACGCCCCAGCTGATGAGCTGCTCGGTCAGGACCGAGGGCGACTGATCGTAGATGACGGCCAGGGTGCGCAGGTCGTCCTGACGGATCGACAGCACCTTGCCGTTGTAGTCGCCGCGCTGGGACTGGATCGTGGCGGCGTAGCGCTGCAACGGGCCCGCCTTCTCCTGCGGCACATGCGCCAGCCGCTCCAGATCCAGGACGAGCTTCGGCGGCGGCTCGGCGGCCCCGCCCGGCGTGGTGCCAGGAAGCAGCTCCTGCACCGGGACGCCGTAGAAGTCCGCCAGCTCAGCGAGGCGCTGCACGGTCACCGCACGGTCGCCGCGCTCGTACGAACCGACCACAACGGCCTTCCAGCGGCCCTGGGACTTCTCCTCCACGCCGTGGAGGGAGAGCCCCTGCTGGGTACGGATGGCGCGGAGCTTGGCCCCGAGCTGTTTTGCGTATTCGCTGGACATATAGCTCCCCGGACGAAGTCTGGTAACTCACTGTAAGGTTACGCAGCGTTACTTGGATGCGTCAAGCCGAAAAGGTCCGACCGGTCTCTGCCTGCGGCGAGACCGGGGTCCGCGACCGGGGCCCCGCAAGGCCCTGGTAACGTAGGTGGCGCAATTTCGACGTCCTTTAAGGTCCGTCCCGTGAGGCGGAGAAGGAGGTCCGTTTCATATGGACACGAAGAACAGCTCCGATGCGGCACGCCCAGTTCTCGAGGCTCCCGACATCGCGCGGGTACTGACCCGCATCGCCCACGAGATCGTCGAACGCGCCAAGGGCGCCGACGACGTGGTGCTTCTCGGCATTCCGACCCGCGGTGTCTTCCTCGCCCGCCGGCTGGCCGACAAGCTCGAAGAGATCACCGGCCGCAAGATCCCGGTCGGCTCCCTCGACATCACCATGTACCGCGACGATCTGCGTCTGCGGCCCGCCCGCACGCTGGCCCGCACCGAGATCCCCGGTGACGGCGTCGACGGCCGGCTCGTCGTCCTCGTCGACGACGTGCTCTTCTCCGGCCGCACCATCCGCGCCGGGCTCGACGCCCTCGGCGACATCGGCAGGCCGCGCGCCGTGCAGCTCGCCGTGCTGGTCGACCGCGGCCACCGCGAACTCCCGATCCGCGCCGACTACGTCGGCAAGAACCTCCCCACGTCGCTGCGGGAGACGGTCAAGGTCCAGCTCGCCGAGGAGGACGGTCGCGACACCGTGCTGCTCGGTGTCCGCGAGACCGCCCCGGCCGGCGAGCAGTAGCACCTCCGTACGCCTCCATCACGTACGGACGTGCCCCCCGCGCCCGCATGCCGCTGTGCTGCCCGGGTGACAACCCCGGACGCCCGACCTCCAGACAACGGAGCACACCCAGATGAAGCGCCACCTCATCTCGGCCGCCGACCTCACCCGCGACGACGCCGTGCTGATCCTCGACACCGCCGAGGAGATGGCCCGGGTCGCCGACCGGCCGATCAAGAAACTGCCGACCCTGCGCGGCCGCACCGTCGTCAACCTCTTCTTCGAGGACTCGACACGGACCCGGATCTCCTTCGAGGCCGCCGCCAAGCGGCTCTCCGCCGACGTCATCAACTTCTCCGCCAAGGGGTCCTCGGTCTCCAAGGGCGAGTCGCTCAAGGACACCGCGCTGACCCTGGAGGCGATGGGCGCGGACGCCGTCGTCATCCGGCACGGCGCGTCCGGAGCCCCGTACCGGCTCGCCACCTCCGGCTGGATCGACGGCGCGGTCGTCAACGCAGGGGACGGCACCCACGAGCACCCCACGCAGGCGCTGCTCGACGCCTTCACCATGCGCCGCCGTCTGGTCGGCGCCGACGCCGGGACAGGGCGTGGCCTCGACGGGCGCCGGATCACGATCGTCGGCGATGTGCTGCACAGCCGGGTGGCCCGCTCCAACGTCCTGCTGCTGAACACCCTCGGCGCCGAGGTCACGCTGGTCGCTCCGCCCACCCTGGTGCCTATCGGCGTCGAGAACTGGCCTTGCGAGGTGTCGTTCGCACTCGACGAAGTGCTGCCGAAGTCCGACGCGGTAATGATGCTGCGGGTGCAGCGCGAGCGGATGAACGCCGCCTTCTTCCCGACCGAGCGTGAGTACTCGCGCCGCTACGGCCTGGACGGCGACCGCATGGCCCGGATGCCGGAGCACGCCATCGTCATGCACCCCGGCCCGATGAACCGCGGCATGGAGATCACCGCCGAGGTCGCCGACTCCGACCGCTGCACGGCCGTCGAGCAGGTCGCCAACGGCGTCTCGACCCGCATGGCCGTCCTGTATCTGCTTCTGGGCGGCAACGAGTCCGCCATCAGCCCCACCCGCACCGAGGAGAACAAGTAACCATGAGCAAGATCCTTATTCGTGGCGCGAAGGTGCTGGGAGGCGAGGCGCAGGACGTCCTGATCGACGGCGAGACCATCGCCGCGGTCGGAGCAGACCTCGCAGCGGGCGACGCGACCGTCGTCGAGGCCGAGGGGCAGATCCTGCTGCCCGGCCTGGTCGACCTGCACACCCATCTGCGCGAGCCCGGCCGTGAGGACTCCGAGACCGTCCTCACCGGCACCAAGGCGGCCGCTGTCGGCGGCTTCACCGCCGTACACGCCATGGCGAACACCTTCCCGGTCGCCGACACGGCCGGCGTCGTCGAGCAGGTCTACCGCCTCGGCAAGGAGTCCGGCTACTGCGACGTGCAGCCCGTCGGCGCCGTCACCGTCGGCCTGGAGGGCAAGCAGCTCGCCGAGCTCGGCGCGATGCACGACTCCGCCGCCGGTGTGAGGGTCTTCTCCGACGACGGCAAGTGCGTCGACGACGCCGTGATCATGCGCCGCGCGCTGGAGTATGTGAAGGCCTTCGACGGCGTCGTCGCCCAGCACGCCCAGGAGCCCCGCCTCACCGAGGGCGCCCAGATGAACGAGGGCATCGTCTCCGCCGAGCTCGGCCTCGGCGGCTGGCCGGCCGTCGCCGAGGAGTCGATCATCGCCCGCGATGTCCTCCTCGCCGCCCACGTCGGCTCCCGCGTCCACATCTGCCACCTCTCGACGGCCGGCTCGGTCGAGATCGTCCGCTGGGCCAAGTCCAAGGGCTGGAATGTCACCGCCGAGGTCACCCCGCACCACCTGCTGCTCACCGACGAGCTGGTACGCACGTACAACCCCGTCTACAAGGTGAACCCGCCGCTGCGCACCGAGGCCGACGTCCTGGCCCTGCGCGAGGCCCTCGCCGACGGCACCATCGACTGCGTCGCCACCGACCACGCCCCGCACCCGCACGAGGACAAGGACTGCGAGTGGGCCGCCGCCGCCATGGGCATGGTGGGCCTGGAGACCGCGCTCTCCGTCGTCCAGCAGACGATGGTGGAGACCGGGCTGCTCGACTGGGCCGCAGTCGCCGACCGGATGTCCTTCCGCCCGGCGCAGATCGGCCGTCTGGACGGCCACGGCCGCCCCGTCTCGCCAGGTGAGCCCGCGAACCTCACGCTCGTCGATCCGGCATACCGTGGACTGGTGGACCCCGCGGGCTTCGCCTCCCGCAGCCGCAACACCCCCTACCAGGGCCGTGAGCTGCCGGGACGCGTGACTCACACCTTCCTGCGGGGCCGGGCCACGGTTGTCGACGGGAAGCTCGCGTGACATCTCTCATCCAAATCGCCGCCGAGCAGAAGTCGGCCGCTGTGACCGACTGGGCCGCCCGCATCGGCTGGGTCGTCGGACTGCTGCTCTTCATCGCGTTCGTCTACTGGCTGATGCGACAGGGATGGAAGTGGCGCGGCAGCCTCCAGTCCGACCTGCCCGAGCTGTCTGCCGTGCCCGAGGCGCCGGGCGAGGCGACACTTGAGCTGACCGGCCGCTACCACGGCTCCACGACCGCAGGGCAGTGGCTGGACCGGATCGTGGCCCATGGCCTGGGCGCACGCAGCCGGGTCGAACTCAGGCTCACGGACACGGGCCTCGAGGTAGTACGCCCCGGGGCGCGGGACTTCTTCGTCCCGAAGACGGCCCTGCGCGAGGCCAGGCTGGACAAGGGCATCGCGGGCAAGGTCCTCGCCGAGGGCGGACTGCTGATCGTCACCTGGGCGCACGGCGACAAGCTGATCGACTCCGGCTTCCGCTCCGACCACGCGGCCGAGCACGCCGCCTGGGTCGAGGCGATCAACATCATGAGCACGCTGAACAGCACGACGGAAGGCACCGCACGATGACGACCTCCAATCCGGGGCACGCCTCGAAGAGGCAAGGGGCGTCTCCCGCCGTACTCGTCCTGGAGGACGGCCGCGCCTTCCGCGGCCGCGCCTACGGGGCCGTGGGGGAGACCTTCGGCGAGGCGGTGTTCAACACCGGCATGACCGGTTACCAGGAGACCCTCACCGACCCCTCGTACCACCGTCAGGTCGTCGTGATGACCGCCCCGCACGTCGGCAACACCGGCGTCAACGACGAGGACGACGAGTCCAAGCGGATCTGGGTCGCCGGCTATGTCGTCCGCGACCCCGCGCGGGTGCCCTCCAACTGGCGCTCCCGGCGCTCCCTTGACGACGAGCTCGTCGCCCAGGGCGTGGTGGGCATCAGCGGCATCGACACCCGTGCGCTCACCCGCCATCTGCGTGAGCGCGGCGCGATGCGCGTCGGCATCTTCTCCGGCGAGACGCTCGCCGACGAGGCCACGCTGCTCGCGCGGGTGCAGGAAGCCCCCGCGATGAAGGGCGCGAACCTCTCCGCAGAGGTGGCTGCCACCGAGGCGTACGTCGTCCCGGCGATCGGGGCCAAGCGCTTCACCGTCGCCGCCATAGACCTCGGCATCAAGGGCATGACCCCGCACCGGATGGCCGAGCGCGGCATCGAGGTGCACGTCCTGCCCGCCACCGCCACGGTCGAGGACGTGTACGCCGTGAACCCCGACGGCGTGTTCCTCTCCAACGGTCCCGGCGACCCGGCGACCGCCGACCTGACCGTGATCAAGGGAGTGCTGGAGCGCAAGACCCCGCTCTTCGGCATCTGCTTCGGCAACCAGCTGCTCGGCCGCTCGCTCGGCTTCGGCACGTACAAGCTGAAGTACGGCCACCGCGGTATCAACCAGCCCGTGCAGGACCGCTCCACAGGCAAGGTCGAGGTCACCGCCCACAACCACGGCTTCGCCGTCGACGCGCCCCTCGACAAGGTCTCCGAGACCCCCTACGGCCGCGCCGAGGTCTCCCACGTCTGCCTCAACGACAACGTGGTGGAGGGCCTGAAGCTGCTCGACCAGCCGGCCTTCAGCGTGCAGTACCACCCCGAGGCGGCCGCGGGCCCGCACGACGCCGCGTACCTCTTCGACCGTTTCGTATCCCTGATGGAGGGCCAGCGTGCCTAAGCGCTCCGATATCCAGTCCGTCCTGGTCATCGGCTCCGGCCCGATCGTCATCGGTCAGGCCGCCGAGTTCGACTACTCCGGCACCCAGGCCTGCCGCGTCCTCAAGTCCGAGGGCCTGCGCGTCATCCTGGTGAACTCCAACCCGGCGACGATCATGACCGACCCGGAGATCGCCGACGCCACGTACGTCGAGCCGATCACCCCGGAGTTCGTCGAGAAGATCATCGCCAAGGAGCGCCCCGACGCGCTGCTGCCCACCCTCGGCGGCCAGACCGCGCTCAACACCGCGATCGCCATGCACGAGCACGGTGTGCTCGAGAAGTACGGCGTCGAGCTCATCGGCGCCAATGTCGAGGCGATCAACAAGGGCGAGGACCGCGACCTGTTCAAGGGCGTCGTCGAGGCCGTCAACGCCAAGATCGGCCACGGCGAGTCCGCCCGCTCGGTCATCTGCCACTCCATGGACGACGTCCTGGGGGGCGTCGACGAGCTGGGCGGCTACCCGGTCGTCGTCCGCCCCTCCTTCACCATGGGCGGCGCAGGCTCCGGCTTCGCGCACAACGAGGACGAGCTGCGCCGTATCGCGGGACAGGGCCTCACGCTCTCGCCGACCACCGAGGTGCTCCTGGAGGAGTCCATCCTCGGCTGGAAGGAGTACGAGCTGGAGCTGATGCGCGACAAGCACGACAACGTCGTGGTGGTCTGCTCCATCGAGAACTTCGACCCCATGGGCGTGCACACCGGCGACTCGATCACCGTCGCGCCCGCGATGACGCTGACGGACCGTGAGTACCAGCGGCTGCGCGACGTCGGCATCGCGATCATCCGCGAGGTCGGCGTGGACACCGGCGGCTGCAACATCCAGTTCGCCGTCAACCCCGAGGACGGCCGGATCATCGTCATCGAGATGAACCCGCGGGTGTCGCGGTCCTCGGCGCTGGCGTCGAAGGCCACCGGCTTCCCGATCGCCAAGATCGCCGCCCGTCTCGCCGTCGGCTACACCCTCGATGAGATCCCCAACGACATCACCGAGAAGACCCCGGCGTCCTTCGAGCCCACGCTCGACTACGTCGTCGTCAAGGTGCCGCGCTTTGCCTTCGAGAAGTTCCCCTCCGCCGACGCCACCCTCACCACCACCATGAAGTCGGTGGGCGAGGCCATGGCGATCGGCCGGAACTTCACCGAGGCGCTGAACAAGGCCCTGCGCTCGCTGGAGAAGAGGGGCTCGCAGTTCTCCTTCACCGGTGATCCCGGCGACAAGGACGGGCTGCTGCTGGCTGCCAAGGTCCCCACCGACGGCCGGATCAACACCGTCATGCACGCCATTCGCGCGGGCGCCACGCCAGAAGAGGTCTTCGAAGCGACGAAGATCGACCCCTGGTTCGTCGACCAGCTCTTCCTGATCAAGGAGTACGCCGACGAGCTCGCCGCCGCCGACAAGCTCGATCCCGAGCTGCTCGCGGACGCAAAGCGCCACGGCTTCTCCGACGTCCAGATCGCCGAGATCCGCGGGCTGCGCGAGGACGTCGTACGCGAGGTCCGGCACGCGCTGGGCATTCGCCCGGTCTACAAGACAGTCGACACCTGCGCCGCCGAATTCGCCGCCAAGACCCCGTACTTCTACTCCTCCTACGACGAGGAGAGCGAGGTCGCGCCGCGTGAGAAGCCCGCCGTGATCATCCTCGGCTCGGGACCCAACCGCATCGGCCAGGGCATCGAGTTCGACTACTCCTGCGTCCACGCCTCCTTCGCGCTCAGCGACGCGGGCTACGAGACCGTGATGGTCAACTGCAACCCCGAGACCGTCTCCACCGACTACGACACCTCCGACCGGCTCTACTTCGAGCCGCTCACCCTGGAGGACGTCCTGGAGATCGTCCACGCCGAGTCCCAGGCCGGCCCGATCGCCGGTGTGATCGTCCAGCTCGGTGGCCAGACCCCACTGGGCCTCGCGCAGGCGCTCAAGGACAACGGCGTGCCCGTCGTGGGCACCCCGCCGGAGGCGATCCACGCCGCCGAGGACCGCGGCGCCTTCGGCCAGGTCCTCGCCGAGGCCGGACTCCCTGCACCCAAGCACGGCACAGCGACCACCTTCGCCGGGGCCAAGGCCATCGCCGACGAGATCGGCTACCCCGTCCTCGTACGCCCGTCGTACGTGCTCGGCGGGCGCGGCATGGAGATCGTGTACGACGAGGCCCGCCTCGAGTCGTACATCGCCGAGTCCACCGAGATCAGCCCCACCCGTCCCGTGCTGGTAGACCGTTTCCTCGACGACGCGATCGAGATCGACGTCGACGCGCTCTACGACGGCACCGAGCTCTACCTCGGCGGCGTGATGGAGCACATCGAGGAGGCCGGCATCCACTCCGGCGACTCGGCCTGCGCACTGCCCCCGATCACGCTCGGCGGCTTCGACATCAAGCGGCTGCGGGCTTCGACCGAAGCCATCGCGCGCGGCGTCGGGGTGCGCGGACTGATCAACATCCAGTTCGCGATGGCCGGCGACATCCTGTACGTCCTCGAGGCCAACCCGCGTGCCTCGCGCACCGTCCCCTTCACCTCGAAGGCGACCGCCGTGCCGCTGGCGAAGGCCGCCGCCCGCATCTCACTCGGCGCGACCATCGCCGAGCTGCGCACCCAGGGCCTGCTGCCATCGAGCGGCGACGGCGGAACGCTCCCGATGGACGCGCCGATCTCCGTCAAGGAGGCCGTGATGCCGTGGTCGCGCTTCCGCGACATCCATGGCCGCGGCGTCGACACCGTCCTCGGCCCGGAGATGCGCTCCACCGGTGAGGTCATGGGCATCGACTCGGTGTTCGGCACGGCGTACGCCAAGTCCCAGGCGGGCGCGTACGGTCCGCTGCCCACCAAGGGCCGCGCGTTCATCTCCGTCGCCAACCGCGACAAGCGCTCGATGATCTTCCCGGCCCGCGAACTGGTCGCGCACGGCTTCGAGCTGCTCGCCACGTCCGGCACGGCCGAGGTGCTCAAGCGCAACGGCATAAACGCCACCATCGTGCGCAAGCAGAGCGAAGGCACGGGCCCGAACGGCGAGCGGACCATCGTCCAGCTCATCCACGACGGCGATGTCGACCTCATCGTCAACACCCCGTACGGCACCGGCGGCCGTCTCGACGGCTACGACATCCGTACGGCGGCGGTGGCGCGCTCCGTGCCGTGCCTGACGACGGTCCAGGCGCTCGCTGCCGCTGTCCAGGGCATCGACGCGCTCAACCGCGGGGACGTGGGCGTGCGTTCACTCCAGGAACACGCGGAACACCTGACCGCGGCCCGCGACTAGCAATCGGGGAGGGGGACACCAAAGACGGTGTCCCCCTCTTTGCGAGGACAACCACCATGTACAAGTTCATCTTCGATCTCGTCTTCAAGCGGATGGACCCGGAGCAGGCCCACTACCTGGCCTTCCGCTGGATCCGGCTTGCGGCCCGCATCCCCGTCCTGCGTACGTTCATTGCGGCGGTTCTCGCGCCCCGGTACGCCGCGCTGCGCACCGAGGCGCTCGGTCTGCGCATGCATGGCCCGTTCGGCCTCGCCGCCGGCTTCGACAAGAACGCCGTCGCTATCGACGGCATGTCCATGCTCGGCTTCGACCACATCGAGATCGGCACGGTCACGGCACAGCCGCAGCCGGGCAACCCCAAGAAGCGGCTGTTCCGGCTCGTAGCGGACCGTGCGCTGATCAACCGCATGGGCTTCAACAACGAGGGCTCGGCGGCCGTCGCCGAGCGGCTGGCCGCCCGGAAGGCGGTCTTCAAGACCGTCGTGGGCGTCAACATCGGCAAGACGAAGGTCGTGCCCGAGGCGGAGGCGGTGGCCGACTACGTGACGTCGACCGAGCGCCTGGCGCGCCACGCCGACTACCTGGTCGTCAACGTCTCGTCGCCGAACACGCCCGGCCTGCGCAACCTCCAGGCGACCGAATCGCTGCGCCCGCTGCTGACGGCCGTACGCGAGGCGGCCGACCACAGCGTCGAAGACCGGCGCGTCCCTCTCCTGGTCAAGATCGCGCCGGACCTCGCGGACGAAGACGTGGACGCGGTCGCGGACCTGGCCCTCGAGCTCGGCCTGGACGGCATCATCGCCACAAACACGACCATCGCGCGCGAAGGCCTCGGCCTGAAGTCCGACCCGGCGCTGATCAAGGAGACCGGCGGACTGTCCGGAGCGCCGGTCAAGGCGCGCTCCCTGGAGGTCCTGAGCCGCCTGTACGCGCGCGTGGGCGACCGGATCACGCTCATCGGCGTCGGGGGCATCGAGAACGCCGAGGACGCCTGGCAGCGCATCCTCGCGGGCGCCACGCTCGTGCAGGGCTACAGCGCCTTCATCTATGAGGGGCCCTTCTACGCCCGCGCCATACACAAGGGCCTGGCCGCCCGGCTCAAGGCCTCCCCGTACGCCACCCTCGCCGAGGCCGTCGGCGCCGAGACCCGGAAGGCCGCCAAGTGACCCTCGAACCGTTCGGCGCACGCCTGCGCCACGCAATGGACACCCGTGGCCCGCTCTGCGTCGGCATCGACCCGCACGCGTCCCTGCTGACCGCCTGGGGCCTGGACGATGACATCGCCGGCCTGGAGCGCTTCACGCGTACGACTGTGGAGGCGCTGGCCGACCGGGTCGCCGTCCTGAAGCCGCAGTCGGCGTTCTTCGAGCGCTTCGGCTCGCGCGGCATCGCCGTGCTGGAGAAGGCGGTCGATCAGGCGCGGGCGGCGGGCGCGCTGGTGCTGATGGACGCCAAGCGGGGCGACATCGGCTCGACGATGGGCGCGTACGCCGCGACCTACCTCGACAAGGACTCGCCGCTCTTCTCGGACGCGGTGACCCTCTCGCCGTACCTGGGCTTCGGCTCGCTGCGTCCGGCGCTGGACGCGGCCGCAGTCTCCGGCGCGGGCGTCTTCGTACTCGCCCTCACCTCGAACCCGGAGGGCGCGGAGGTACAGCGCTCCACGGCCGCGGACGGGCGATCCCTCGCGCAGGTGATGCTGGACCACATGACGGTGGAGAACGCCGGCGCCCAGCCGCTCGGCTCGGTCGGCGCGGTGGTCGGCGCGACGCTGGGCGACGCGGGTGTGAACCTCGACATCAACGGTCCGCTGCTGGCCCCGGGCATCGGCGCACAGGGCGCGACCCCGGCTGACCTTCCCGGCGTCTTCGGCTCGGCGGTCGGCAATGTCGTGCCGAGCGTGAGCCGCGGCGTGCTGCGGCACGGTCCGGATGTGGCGGCGCTGCGGGAGTCGGCGGCGCGTTTCGCGGACGAGGTGCGGTCGGCTGTCTTGGGGGCATAGGGCTTCGGCCGAGGAGCCTCGAAACCTCCGCAGCGGCCGCATTGGCAGAATCGTGGCCAAAAAACCGGGTCGATATGTCAGAAATGTCCTGGTCGGTCGATGCTGACCAGGACTTTTCGTCTGTTCTCGCTGACTGGAGCGGTCATGGCCGCTAGTCTCCGTCGAAGAGCGAACGTGCACTGCGTTGCTCGTTGCTCGCCTGGTGTGGGGCGACTAGGTTCCTCACCGGTCCGTATCCGACAGTTCGACATCCGAGGTGACGTAGGCGTGGCTCTTCCGCCCCTTACCCCTGAACAGCGCGCAGCTGCGCTCGAAAAGGCCGCCGCGGCTCGCCGGGAGCGGGCCGAGGTCAAAAATCGACTCAAGCACTCCGGCGCCTCGCTCCATGAGGTCATCAAGCAGGGCCAGGAGAACGACGTCGTCGGCAAGATGAAGGTCTCCGCTCTCCTTGAGTCCCTGCCGGGCGTGGGCAAGGTCCGCGCCAAGCAGATCATGGAGCGGCTCGGCATCTCCGAGAGCCGTCGCGTGCGCGGTCTGGGCTCGAACCAGATCGCGTCTCTTGAGCGTGAGTTCGGCGGCGGCGCCGCCTGACGTTCTCGGGCACTCCCGAGAACCTGGATAATCGCTGCATGGCAGCAGAGGTACGTCCGCGGCTGACCGTGCTCTCCGGCCCCTCAGGGGTCGGTAAGAGCACGGTCGTCGCCCATATGCGCAAGGTCCATCCCGAGGTATGGCTCTCGGTGTCGGCCACCACAAGAAAGCCGCGCCCCGGCGAGCGCCACGGCGTTGAGTACTTCTTCGTCACCGACGAGGAATTCGACAAACTGATCGCCAACGGCGAGTTGCTGGAATGGGCCGAGTTCGCGGGCCACCGCTACGGCACGCCGCGCAGGGCGGTTCTCGATCACCTGGAGGCGGGCGAGCCCGTACTGCTGGAGATCGACCTCCAGGGCGCCCGGCAGGTCAAGGAATCCATGCCGGAGGCGCTACTGGTCTTCCTGGCCCCGCCGAGCTGGGAGGAGCTGGTGCGCCGTCTCACCGGCCGTGGCACCGAGTCGCCCGAGGTCATCGAGCGTCGGCTGGAGGCGGCCAAGGTGGAGCTGGCGGCCGAGTCGGAGTTCGATACGACCCTGGTCAACACCTCTGTCGAGGACGTAGCACGTGAGCTGCTAGCCTTGATGCGAGTTGTTTGATCTTTTTCTGTTTTTCCCTGAAGTTTCTTCGGAAGGCTAGAGCGTGTCCTCTTCCATCACTGCGCCCGAGGGCATCATCAACCCGCCGATCGACGAGCTGCTCGAGGCGACTGACTCGAAGTACAGCCTCGTGATCTACGCGGCCAAGCGCGCGCGTCAGATCAACGCGTACTACTCGCAGCTCGGTGAGGGTCTGCTCGAGTACGTCGGCCCGCTTGTGGACACCCATGTCCACGAGAAGCCGCTCTCGATCGCCCTGCGGGAGATCAACGCGGGTCTGCTGACCTCGGAGGCCATCGAGGGCCCGGCTCAGTAGCGATTTACGTTCTTCAGCGTTTTACGTTCTTCACCACAGGCCTGGCGGCGCGACCGCCGGGCCTGTGGTGTGTCATGGGGAAGTACGCATCCGAGTGCGGGGAGACGCAGCAGTGGACAAGCCAAAGGTCGTTCTGGGGGTAAGTGGAGGCATCGCCGCGTACAAGGCGTGCGAGCTGCTGCGGAGGCTGACGGAGTCGGGCCATGACGTACGCGTCGTGCCCACCGAGTCCGCGCTGCACTTCGTCGGTGCCGCGACCTGGTCGGCGCTCTCCGGGCACGCGGTCTCGACCGAGGTCTGGTCCGACGTTCACGAGGTTCCGCACGTACGGATCGGGCAGGGCGCCGATCTGGTCGTCGTCGCGCCGGCCACCGCCGACATGCTCGCGAAGGCCGCCCACGGCCTCGCCGACGACCTGCTGACCAACACACTCCTCACCGCCCGCTGTCCGGTGGTCTTCGCGCCCGCGATGCACACCGAGATGTGGGAGCACCCCGCCACCCAGGAGAACGTCGCGACCCTGCGCCGCCGCGGGGCCGTCGTCATCGAGCCCGCCGTCGGCCGGCTCACCGGCGTCGACACCGGCAAGGGGCGGCTGCCCGAGCCGGACGAGATCTTCGAGGTCTGCCGCCGGATACTCGCCCGCGGCGTGGCCGCCCCGGACCTTGCGGGCCGCCATGTGGTCGTCAGCGCGGGCGGCACGCGCGAGCCGCTGGACCCGGTGCGCTACCTGGGGAACCGCTCGTCCGGCAAGCAGGGGTACGCCCTGGCCCGCACCGCCGCGGCCCGCGGCGCCCGCGTCACGCTCATCGAGGCCAACACCGGGCTGCCGGACCCTGCGGGAGTCGACGTCGTCCGCGTCGGCACGGCGGTGCAGCTGCGCGAGGCAGTGCTCAAGGCCGCGGCGGACGCCGACGCCGTGGTGATGGCCGCGGCCGTCGCGGACTTCCGCCCCGTCGCGTACGCCACGGGCAAGATCAAGAAGAAGGACGGTCAGGAGCCCGCGCCCATCGCGCTGGTCCGCAATCCCGACGTCCTCGCCGAGATCTCCGCCGAGCGGGCCCGCCCCGCCCAGGTGATCGTCGGCTTCGCCGCCGAGACGGACGACGTACTCGCCAACGGCCGCGAAAAGCTGCGCCGCAAGGGCTGTGACCTCCTCGTCGTCAATGAGGTGGGGGAGCGCAAGACGTTCGGCTCCGAGGCGAACGAAGCGGTGGTGCTCGCCGCGGACGGCGGCGAGACTCCGGTGCCGTACGGGCCCAAGGAATCCCTCGCCGACACCGTCTGGGACCTGGTCGTCCAACGTCTTGGATGAATTCTTGGTTTCGCCGCGAAGCGTGGTCGAAATCACGTGAAATCCGGCATATCGCCCTAGGATCGGGGTCTATCGCCCTGCCGTACCGGACCGGAGTCCTGGTTGCCGAGCTCCCACGGAGCGAGACAGGTGGACCGGTGGCGAAGGGTGGCGGATAAACTGCCCATGGAACGTCGCGGGGCGCAGCCCCCGGCCGGTCCGCCAATGATCAGCCAGCAGCCGCTGCAACCCCAGGGAGCATTGTGTCCCGTCGTCTGTTCACCTCGGAGTCCGTGACCGAGGGTCACCCCGACAAGATCGCTGACCAGATCAGCGACACGATCCTCGACGCCCTTCTGCGGGAGGACCCGACCTCCCGGGTCGCCGTGGAGACCTTGATCACCACCGGTCTGGTGCACGTCGCCGGCGAGGTGACCACCAAGGCGTACGCGGACATCCCCACGCTCGTTCGCAACAAGGTCCTTGAGATCGGCTACGACTCGTCGAAGAAGGGCTTCGACGGCGCTTCCTGCGGCGTCTCGGTCTCCATCGGCGCGCAGTCGCCGGACATCGCGCAGGGCGTCGACACCGCGTACGAGAAGCGCGTCGAGGGTGCCGCCGCAGGTGACGAGGGGGACGAGCTCGACAAGCAGGGCGCCGGCGACCAGGGCCTGATGTTCGGCTACGCCACCGACGAGACGCCCGAGCTGATGCCGCTGCCGATCCACCTGGCGCACCGGCTCTCCCGTCGCCTCTCCGAGGTCCGCAAGAACGGGACCATCCCGTACCTGCGCCCTGACGGCAAGACCCAGGTCACCATCGAGTACGACGGCGACAAGGCCGTCCGCCTCGACACTGTCGTGGTCTCCTCGCAGCACGCCTCGGACATCGACCTGGACTCGCTGCTCGCTCCCGACATCCGCGAGTTCGTCGTCGAGCACGTACTGAAGCAGTTGGTGGACGACGGCATCAAGCTGGACACCGACGGCTACCGGCTGCTGGTCAACCCGACCGGACGGTTCGAGATCGGCGGGCCGATGGGGGACGCCGGCCTCACCGGCCGCAAGATCATCATCGACACCTACGGCGGCATGGCCCGCCACGGCGGCGGTGCCTTCTCCGGGAAGGACCCGTCCAAGGTGGACCGCTCGGCGGCGTACGCGATGCGCTGGGTCGCAAAGAACGTCGTGGCTGCCGGCCTCGCGTCGCGCTGCGAGGTCCAGGTCGCCTACGCGATCGGCAAGGCCGAGCCGGTCGGCCTCTTCGTCGAGACCTTCGGTACCGCCACCGTCGACGTGGACAAGATCGAGCAGTCCATCGGAGAGGTCTTCGACCTGCGCCCGGCGGCCATCATCCGCGACCTGGATCTGCTGCGCCCGATCTACGCGCAGACGGCTGCGTACGGCCACTTCGGCCGCGAGCTGGCGGACTTCACGTGGGAGCGCACGGACCGCGTGGACGCGCTGCGCAAGGCTGCGGGTCTGTAAGCACTGCACGCGTACGGCAAGCACTGCACGAGCACGGCGGCCCCGGACCGACTGC
The DNA here is from genome assembly GCF_053599675.1 of Streptomyces sp. NPDC000880. Taxonomy (NCBI): domain Bacteria; kingdom Bacillati; phylum Actinomycetota; class Actinomycetes; order Kitasatosporales; family Streptomycetaceae; genus Streptomyces; species Streptomyces sp. NPDC000880. Next base: position 61,277 of record NZ_JBSFMS010000031.1, read on the forward strand.
ACCCATGTCCCCAGTGCCGCCCTCGCGTACGCGCGCCGAGACGGCCCACTGCGGGAGCCGTTAGACCAGGCCCAGGGCCGATCGCGTG